>JAMLIB010000006.1 GCA_023954415.1 Trueperaceae bacterium | reverse complement strand
GCCCCTTCACGTTTCCCTGAGGCTGGCGGGCTCCGGTCCGACCGCCGCCGCCCGCGGCGGAGCGTGCCGGGCCGGCGACGCTGGACGCTAGAAGACGATGCGGCTCCAATCGAGCTCGTCGAGGTTCTGGAAGATGTCGACGTGCTCGAGGAGCGTGCCGGCCGACTGGTTGCGGAACATGGCGCACTCGACGTGCTTGCCGCGGCGCTTGACCGCCTCGACCAGCTCTACGTAGTCGCCGTCGCCGGAGACGAGCAGGGCCGTGTCGTACGCGTCCTCGTACGCGAGCGACAGGGCCTCGACCGCGATGGCGACGTCGATCCCCTTCTCGACCATCGAGCCGTCCGGGCGCCGGTGCAGCTTCCCGAACCGCACGGTGACGTACGGGATGCGCCGTAGGGAGTCGAAGAACCGCTGCTGGCCCTCTCTGAGCTCCTCGTCGTAGTCGTCCGTGAGCGGTGCGTTGTAGTAGTACGTGCGGAAGAGGGGTCTGTCGCGCAGGAGCTGGTTGATCAGCTCAGCGAGGTTGACGCGCGTGTTGCGCAGGTTCTCGCGCATGCCGTTGTAAAGGTTGCTGCCGTCGATGAAGATGGCGACCCGCTCCGCAGGCATGAACGGTCGCTGTGC
Organism: Trueperaceae bacterium; assembly: GCA_023954415.1. Lineage (NCBI taxonomy): Bacteria > Thermotogati > Deinococcota > Deinococci > Trueperales > Trueperaceae > Trueperaceae bacterium. Next base: position 243,842 of record JAMLIB010000006.1, on the reverse strand, counting down.
GGGCGCCGGTCGCCGCTGGCCGGCCTGTGGCGCCTCGCTCTTCTCCTTCTGCCGGCCTGTCCGGCCGCTGTTGTCTCGTTCCATACGTGGTTGTCCGCTTGACCCTTCCTCGATAGCGTGATCGGCAGCATGCCGCGCATAGGTTCCGGCAGCCGGTGCCAGTCTAACTGCTGTCGCGGCTATACTCCCTGGGTGCCAGGATTGAGCGCGCCGCGACTGGAGAGCTTCGAACTCGACCACGACAAGGTGAGGGCGCCGTACGTGCGCCTCGCCGCCCGTTACGCCGGCGAGCGGGGCGACGTCGTCACCAAGTTCGACCTGCGCCTCGTGCAGCCGAACGAGGCCGAGGTCCCCACCGCCGCCCTTCACACCATGGAGCACCTGCTCGCCGGCTACCTCCGCGCCGCCCTGCCGGGCGTAGTGGTGGTGGATGCCAGCCCGATGGGCTGCCGCACGGGCTTCTACCTGACCGTGCTCGGCGAACCCGCCGAGACCGCCGTGCGCGACGCCTTCGCGGCCGCACTGAGCGCCGTGGCTGGCCACACGGGCGAGGTCCCGGGGTGCACGCGGCAGCGCTGCGGCAACTGGCGCGACCACTCGCTGCCGGGCGCCAAGGCGTGGGCGGCCGGCGTGCTGGAGCGCGAGATCGTCGTGCAGCCGACCGTGCCCATCGGCGACGGGAACTGACCAGGCCTAGCTCTAATCCGGCGTTCACGCGCTCATCAAGTCTCTCATGAGAACGCGTGCCATCCTTGCGCCATGGAACGTAGACCGCAGATCCTCATCGTGGAGGACGAGAAGGAGATAGCCAAGTTCATCGACCTCGAGCTGCAGGCCGAGAACTACGACACGGTCGTCAGCTACGACGGCGTCACGGGCCTCTCCAAGTTCCGCGAGCTGAACCCCGACCTTGTGGTTCTCGACCTGATGCTCCCCGTCCTCGACGGGCTCGAGGTCGCCAGGCGCATCCGCAAGACGAGCAACACCCCGATCATCATCCTCACGGCCAAGGACTCGGTGGACGACAAGGTGACCGGCCTCGACTCGGGCGCGGACGACTACCTCGTCAAGCCCTTCTCCATCGAGGAGCTCCTCGCTCGCGTCCGCGCGCACCTGCGGCGCGTCAACCCCGCGGTCACCGGCGAGGTCCGCGTCGTCGACCTCGTGATGAACCTGGATGGGCGCGAGGTGTTCCGTGACGGCAGGCGCATCGAGTTGTCGGCCAAGGAGTTCGAGCTCCTCGAGCTCTTCGCGAGGAACCCCGGCAAGGTCTTCAGCCGCTTCGAGATCGAGGAGAAGGTGTGGCCGGAGTACACGGGCGGCAGTAACGTCGTCGACGTGTACGTCGGCTACCTGCGGCGTAAGCTCGAGCAGGAAGGCGAACGGCGCCTCGTGCACACGGTGCGCGGCGTCGGATACGTGCTGCGCGAGGAGTAGGCGCGCCGCCGGGCGGAACCTGACGTGAAACTACGGCTGCAGCTCACGATCGTCTTCGGGGCGTTCATCGCGGTCATCCTGTCCGCAGTGGCCGTCTCCGTGTACGTGCTCACGGAGCGCTCGCTCGCCGTCGGCATCACCGACAGCGCGGAGCGCGCCCTCGGCGAGCTGACGAGCGGGGGGTCGAGCATCACGCAGGCCGTGCAGAAGCTGCCGAGCAACACCTACTACCAGGTCCTCATCGTCGGCCTGGAAGGGCGCATACCGGAGAGCGTCGCCAGCCTCCGCAGCAGCGCCACGTACGACGGGAACTCCAACCTCCTGGGGCCGCTGTCGGACGCGGCCGCCCAGACGTTCATCACTACGGGCGAGGTCGGCGAGGTGGTGAGCGTCAGGGGCGAGCAGATCCGGGTGCTCGGCCGGCTCGCGCCCGTCACCTTCCCGGCGCAGGGGGTCACGTTTCAGGCGGCCGTCCTCGTCGGCGTGCGCATGTCGCTCATGGCCCAGACGCTCGACCAGCTCGCGCGCGACCTCATAGCTACGGTCCTCATCGCGTTCCTCGTCTTCGCCCTCGGCGTGTGGCTCCTCTCCGAGCGCGTCCTCGGGCCCCTCAAGCGCGTCACGGCGGCGGCCTCGAAGGTGTCGGGCTCCGAGCTAAGCCAACGCGTGCCCGTCCCCGTCAACCGCGACGAGATCCGCGAGCTCGGCGTGACCATCAACCACATGCTCGACCGGCTGCAGGAGTCGTTCGAGACGCAGCGGCGCTTCACTGCCGACGCCAGTCACGAGCTGCGCACGCCCGTTACGGCCATCGGCGGGCACGTCAACTACCTCCTCAGGCGCACGGGCCCGACGCCTGACCAGGTCGAGTCGCTCGAGGTCATCAGGCGCGAGAGCGAGCGCATGGGCAAGCTCGTCAACGACCTGCTCGAGCTCGCGCGCGCCGACGCCGGCTTCACCGTGCACCTCGAGCCCATGAACCTCGTGGAGGTCGTCGAGGCCGTCAAGCAGGAGGTCGCCCCCGTCGCGGGCGGGGCGAAGATCCACGTGCGCGCCTCGACGCCGCTCGCCGAGGTCATGGGCGACTTCACGCGCCTCAAGCAGGTGCTCCTCAACCTCGTCCAGAACGCCTTGAACGCGGGAGCCAAGAACGTGACGGTCACGCTGAGGCCCGAACGCTCCCTCGTGCACCTCGAGGTCCTCGACGACGGCGCGGGCATCCCGGCCGACGCGCTACCGCACCTCTTCGAGCGGTTCTTCCGCGTCGACGGCGCGCGCTCGACGCGCGGTAACGGCAGCGGCCTCGGGCTCGCCATCGTCAAGTGGATCGTCCAGCAGCACGGGGGCACCGTGTCCGTCGAGTCGCGCCTCGGGGAGGGAACGGTCTTCACGGTGACGGTGCCCGCGCTCGAGGTCAGGAACACCATGGACCTGGCCGCCAACGTGCGCGCCACGCTCGTCGACAACGTCATCGGCCGCGTCAGGCCGCAGTAGGTCCTGGCCCCGGTGCGCTCAAGCCGCTGCGAGTGCGGGTCGGGGCAGGGCCTGGTCGTTCGGCGGCGCCGCGGCGGCCCCTAGCCGCCGCGGATGACCGTGGCGCGCCGAGCGTAGGCAGGCGCGCTCACTCCAGCCGCACGCCCGAGCCCGCCACGACCTTGCCGATCGCGTGCAACCTGGCCCAGCCGCCTGCCGGCGACGCCGCGACGAGCTCCCTGACCCCGCCGACGTCGGCGGGGGAGACGACCAGCACGAAGCCGACCCCCATGTTGAAGGCGGAGTACGCGTCGGCGACGCCGATGTCGCCCAGCGCGACGAGGTGCTCGAAGATGGCCGGCACGGGCCAGCTGCCCTTGCGCACGACGGCCCCCAGACCGGCCGGCAGGCTGCGCGGGACGTTGCCGGGGAGCCCGCCGCCCGTGATGTGCGCCATGGCCTTCACGAGACCCGCCGCCAGCAGCGGCCGCACGGCGGGGAGGAAGCTCCGATGCTCGGCCATCAGGGCGGCGCCGACCGTGCGCCCGGCCGGGTCGCCCGGGAGCGGCGCGTTCAGCCGCTCGTCGGCCGCCAGCACCAGGTGCCGCGCCAGGCTGAAGCCGTTCGTCTGCAAGCCGCCCGACTCGAAGGCGAGCAGGACGTCGCCCGCCGTCACGCTCCCGCCGTCCACGACGGCGGCGCGTTCGACGATGCCGACGACCGTGCCGGCGACGTCCAACTGCCCGGCTACGTACACGCCGGGCATCTCCGCCGTCTCGCCGCCGAGGAGGGCCATCCCGGCCTCGCGGCACGCCTCGGCCACACCCGTCACGACCTCGGCGACCACGGCGGGGTCGAGGCGCGACGACGCCACGTAGTCGAGGAAGAAGAGCGGCTCGGCCCCTTGGACGAGGATGTCGTTGACGCAATGGTTGACGAGGTCGCGGCCTACCTGCCTGATGCGGCCGGTGGCCGTCGCGATCACCGTCTTGGTGCCGACCCCGTCGGTCGACGCGACGAGCGTCGGCTCCCGCAGGCCCGTCGGCAGGGCGAACAGGCCACCGAAAGCCCCCAGCCCGCGCACCACGCCGGGCGTGTACGTGCTCGCCACCACCGCCCCTATGCGCCCGAGCGCCTCGTCGGCGGCCCCTAGATCGACGCCGGCGGCCCGGTACGCCCCGCGCTTACCGTCCTGAAGGTCTCCTGCAGCCATGCGCGCATCGTAACTGCGGCGCCGCCCGACGGGAGCACCTCGCCCCCCGCCTCGCCGCACCCGGCACGTCCGCGCCCGCCGCCTACGTGCCACGGACCCGCTCGTCGCTAGACTTGGGGACGGTGCCGTCCGCCATCGACGTACTCCTGCCCCTGCCGATAGGCCAGCTGACGTACCTGCCGCCCGTGGTCGGGCGGCAGGGGGCGGACGCTGCCGCCACGCCCGCTCCAGGCCAGCGCGTGGTGGTGCCCTGGCAGGCCGGCGTGCGCATCGGGATCGTGGCCGACGTCAGGACCGTCGACGCCGGCCGGGGCCTGGAGCTCAGGCACGCCGTCCACACCCTCGACGGGCGCCCCTGGCTCACGCGGGCCGGTCTGGCCACCATCGCCCACCTTGCCAGGCATTCCGGCGTGCCGGCCGGGCTCGTGCTCGCCACCCTCAACCCGCCGGGCCTGCACCAGGAGCTCGACCATCGAGTGCGCCTTCACCCCGGCGCCCTGGGCTACCTGAACGCGATGGGCGCGACCCTCGCCCCGGCGGACGCCCCCGAGGCGGAGGACGGTTGGATGCCCGCCGCCCTCGTGCCGGCCAAGGGCCTGGAGGAGCTGCGCAAGCAGGGGCTGATCGACGAGCGCGCGCTGCCGGTCGTCGCGACCACGCGGGTGCTCGTGCCCGCCCGCGAACCCGACGCCGACCTCGAGGGCGCCAGGCGCCTGGCCCAGCGCATCGCGCTCGAACGGCTGTGGGAGATCGGCGAGGCGCCGAGCGCCGCAGCGCTGGCCGAGGAGGCCGAGGTCGGCGCCAGCGCGGTGCGGGCGCTCGTGACGAAGGGCTACGCCGAGTACGTGGACGTCGCGGCCGAGGAGCCCCCCAGCCCGGCGCCGGCGCCGGCGGCCACGGCCCTGCCGCCCGTCGGCGCCATCGCCCCCGCCGGCGACGGCGCCGTGGTCGGCGGCACGCGCCTGGAGCGCCTGGCCGCCCTCGTGCCGCGGCTGCGGGAGGACCTGAGCGCCGGCGCCTGCGCCGTCGTGCTCGCGCCCGAGACGGCCATGGCGGCCGAGGCGGCGGCCATGCTTGCGACCGCATTGCCGACGAGCCTGCTCACGGGCGAGGCCTCCGACGGCGCCAGGTTGCGCTTGTGGCGCGACCTGCCCGGTGCGCCCCCCCACGTCCTCGTCGGCACGTACCTCGCGCTCCTCGCCCCGGTCGAGCCCCTAGGCCGGCTCGTCGTCCTCGACGCGGCCAGCCCCGCCTACAAGCTGCAGGCCGGGTCGCGCACCCTCGTGTCGAAGGCCGCGCGCGTGACCGCCAAGGCCGCGGGCGCGCGGCTCACCCTCCTCGACCTCGTGGCCGGCCCGGACCTCCTCGCGCGCATACCGCGCGGCTCGCGCGTCGACCTGCCGTTGCCCGCGCTGCGCCTGCACGTGGCCGACCTCAACGGCAGCGGCAACTGGCCCGTGCACCCGGACCTCACCCGGACCCTGAGGCAGGTCGTCGACCGGGAACGCCAGGCGCTCATCCTCGCCCCACGGAGGGGGTACTCCGGCTCGTTAGGCTGCTCCGAGTGCGGCTGGCAGGCGCCTTGCCCGAACTGCGACCTCACGCTGCGCTACCACCGCGACGAGGGCGTGCTCCGCTGCCACCAGTGCGGTCACGAGGAGCGGCCGCCTGCTCGTTGCCCGGCGTGCGGCAGCGCGGGCATCGGACCGCTCCGCGGCGCCGGCACGCAGTGGGTGGCCGACCAGCTCCGCAAGAGCCTCGGTGGCTTCCCCGTCTACCGTTACGACAAGGACCACCGCGACGACGTCGGCCCCCTGTTGACCGGGGCTGCCGGCGTGGTCGTCGGCACGCACGCGCTCCTTGCGCTGCCGCCGCTGCCGGAGCTCTCCCTCATCGGCGTGACCCACTTCGACACGCACTTGGCCGCTGCCGACTTCCGAGCCGAGGAGGAGGCGACGCGCACGCTGCTGCGCCTCGCCGAGCTGAGCGGTGGCCGCCGCCCCCTCATGGTCGTGCAGACGCACTCGCCGGAGCACGAGCTGTTGGCCGCGCTCGCCGCGCCGGACCCGGCGGCGGCCCTCGAGGTCCTCGTCGGCAAGCAGCTCGCCCGCCGCAAGCGCTTCGGCTACCCGCCGTTCGCGAGCCTCGCCAAGCTGCAGTTCTCGGCGCGCGACCGCGGCAGCGCGTTGGCTGCGGCGCAGGCGGCGGCCGACGGTCTGCTCACGGGCGGCGCGCGCGCCGACGAGGTGCTCGGCCCCGCGAGCGCCCCGGTGGAGCGCCTCAAGGGGCGTTACCTCTACCAGCTCCTCCTGCGCGCCGCCGACGACGTCAGGCTCGAAGAGCTCCTCGCGCGCACGCCGCAGAGGTACCCGGGGGCCAGGCTGGCGACCGACGTCGACCCGAGCGACGTCGGCGCCTTCCTCGACTGACGGGTGGGCGAGGAGCGCCGCGGCGGCGGGCACCGCGCGGCTTTCGGCGTGAGCGGCCCGCCGCACCGCCGGCGGGAGCCTTCCCGGCCGACGTTCTCACGCCGGGCGGATAAGATGTCGCCCGGTAGGAGACCGGCATGCTTCGCAACAGGCGCGCTTCCCACGACTACGAACTCCTCGAGACCTTCGAGGCCGGCCTCGAGCTGACGGGCAGCGAGGTGAAGTCCTTGCGCCAGGGGGGCGGGTCGATCGCGGAAGCCTACGCCCGCGTGGTCGGCAGCGAGGTGTTCGTCGAGAACATGACGATCCCGATCTACCAGGAAGCCAGCTACAACAACCACGAACCCACCAGGCGCAGGCGCCTGCTGCTCAACGCCAAGGAGATCGCCGAGATCTCCAAGGGCCTCGAGCGGCGCGGCCTGACGCTCGTTCCACTCAAGCTCTACTTCAAGGGGGGCTGGGCGAAGCTCGAGGTGGCCCTGGCGCGGGGCAAGAAGTTGCACGACAAGCGCGACGACGCGGCGCGGAAGGACGCCAAGCGCGAGATAGACAGGCAGCTCGCCAGGTCGGGGCGCAAGTGAGCTCCGCGCGCTCCGCCCGCATCGGGCGCCTCCTCGGCGCCTGCCTCCTGCTCTGGGTCGTCACGCTCGCGTTCGCCGAGCCGCGCCTGCTCGTCAACGGCCGCGACATCGCCGCTAACACCACCGAGCTGGTGAAGGGCACGAGCTACGCGCCTGGCGCCGCCCTGGCCCGCGCGCTCGGCGCCGAGCTGACCAGCGACCTCGGCCGGGGCATCGTCTCGCTTCAGGTCGGTGGGCGCGTCATGCAGCTTGCCCTGGTGGGGGAGCCGCCCGCCGCAGGTGCCGTCACGGAGTCCGTGTGGCTCGACGGCCGCGCCGTCGCGGGTGGCCCGGCCGTCATGACCGGCGGCGAGGTGTTCCTGCCCGTCAAGGCCGTGGCCGAGGCCCTCGGAGCCAGCGTCACCTACCTGGCCGACGAGGACACCGTGATGGTCGTCCAGCCCCGGGCGCGGCTCACGGCCATGCGCGCGCAGGCGCGCGGCGGCGAGCGTGTCGAGCTGAGCCTCAGCGCGCTCGTGCGCTACTCGACGTTCTTCAACGAGCCGCTCTCCACGCTCCACGTGTACTTGGAACGCACGGACGTCGAGACGCGCCTGCCCACGCTGGAGGGCGAGGCCTTCACGACCACCACGGCGACGGCGACGTCCGGCGCCACCGAGGTGAGGATCCAGCTGCGGCCAGGTACGGACTACCGGGTATACGCCGTGCCGGACGGCCGCGGCTTCAGGCTGAACGTCGCCCTTGGCGTCGCCGTCGGGGAGACGGAGTCCGACAAGGTGTACGTGGTCCTGGACCCCGGTCACGGCGGCTCCGACCAGGGGATCGTCACCCCAGGCTTCGGCAGCGAGGCCGCGTTGACCCTTGCGTTCGCGGAGCGCCTGTCCGCGGGGCTGACGGCCCGCGGCATGCGCGTGGCCCTCACGCGCGACCTCGACGCGCTCGTCGACCAGGCCGAGCGCGAGAGGCTCGGGATCGGCGCCGACCTGTTCATCTCCATCCACGTCGCGCCCGTCGAGCTCGGCGAGTTCCGCGCCTACTATCTGGGCGCCGCCGCCAACGCGACCAGCCTCGACATGGCCGTACGGGAGAACGCCACCGCGGCGTTGCGCGAGGGCGCTACGGACACGCTGCGGCGCGAGCTGCTGCTCGGCCTCGTGCCGGACCTCGACGTCGGCAGGCGCGTCTCGGAGGCCCTCGCCGGCCGGCTCTTCGCGGTCGGGGGGTACAGGGCGGAGGTGGTGGCGAGCGCGCCCCTCCAGGTCCTCGGCGGCGCCGCCGGCCGCGGGGTGCTGCTCGAGTTCTCGGCCGCCGACCTCGCGTCCGACGGCCTGCCGGAGCGGTTCGCGGACGCCGTCGAACAGCTCGCCCGCGAAGGTGGCATCGGTGCGGCGCGCTGAGCCGCTACGCCCGAGCGCAGGCCCCGCGCTGCCGATCGAGCACGCGACCGGAAGCGCCGCCGCCGCGCGCCCGGCCTGGCTACGCCTGGCCGCCGCCATCGCGACGCCGCAGGTCCTCGTCGCCGGCATCCTCGCGTTGGGCGCCGTCGCGCTCATCCGGCCGCAGCGACCGGGGCAGGGCGCGACCCAGGGCGTCATCGAGCGTTCCGATGCCGGGCAGGAACTGACCATGCAGGACGTGCGCGTCGTCATGGTCGACGAGGACGGCCTGGAGCGGAGCCGGAGCGTCAGGCTCGCGCTGTCGCTGGGCGCCTCGCAGCGGTTGGCCGCCGTCATGGCCGGCCTCCGCGACGAGCTCGTGCAAGAGGGGGTGTGGCCCACCGACCTGCCGGCGCCCCGCGTGTTCGTCGAGACCCTCGACCGGCGCGTCGTCGCGATCATCGACATGGACGTACCCGCCGGCGTCGCGGTGAGCGTCGCTCAGGAGCTGGCGCTGCTCCGCTCGCTCACGGCCACGGCGGAGGCGAACGGAGCGGTGGACGTGCGCTTCCTGCGTGGCGGGGAGCCGACCGGGACGCTGCTCGAGCACGTGGCGGTGCCCGCCGCCCTGTAGGTCCTAAGGGTAGATGCGAGTGAGCATGCGGGGGAACGGGATGACCTCACGGAGGTGGTGCGCTCCCGTGACCCAGGCCAGGAAGCGCTCGAGGCCCATGCCGAAGCCGGAGTGGGGCACGCTTCCGAAACGCCGGAGGTCTAGGTACCAGCCGAAGGCCTCCTCCGGCAGGTCGTGCTCCCGGATGCGCCTAAGCAGCAGGTCGAGGTCGTGGATGCGCTGCGACCCCCCGATGAGCTCGCCGTACCCCTCCGGGCCGATCAGGTCGGCGGCCAGCACGCGCGTCGGGTCGCCCGCCACCGGCTGCATGTAGAACGCCTTGGCGGCCGTCGGCCACTTCTCTACGAACACCGGCCTGTCGTAGCGCTCGCCGAGCATGGTCTCGTGCGGGGCGCCGAAGTCGTCGCCGAACTGCAAGACCTCGCCCTTCGTCGCCAGGTAGGCGAGCGCCTCGTCGTAGGTGATCCGCGGGAAGTCGCCGTTGGCGCTCGGTTCCAGCTTCGCGACGTCGCGGCCGAGCAGCTCGAGCTCGGCGCGGCGCTTGTCGAGGACCCGGCCGACGAGGTAGGCGACCATGTCCTCCTGAAGCTGCATGTTGCCTTCGTGCTCCAGGTAGGCGACCTCGGGCTCCACCATCCAGAACTCGAGCAGGTGCCTGCGCGTCTTGCTCTTCTCGGCCCGGAAGGTAGGTCCGAACGTGTACACCTTGCCGAGCGCCATGGCGCCGGCCTCGGCGTAGAGCTGGCCGGACTGCGACAGGTAGGCGCTGCCCTCGTCGAAGAGCGCGATCTCGAAGAGGTTGGTCGTGCCCTCGACGGCGGTGGGCATGAAGAACGGCGCGTCGAAGCGCAGGAAGCCCCGGTCGGAGAAGAAGTCGTGGATGCCCCGCTCGATCTCGTCGCGCACGCGCAGCATGGCCCACGGCGCCTTGTGACGCAGGTACAGGTGGCGGTGCTCGAAGAGGAAGTCGACCCCGTGCTCCTTCGGGGTGATCGGGTAGTCGCCGCTGCGCCCGATCAGGGCAACGGAGTCGAGCCCCAGCTCCACGCCGTTCTGGGACCGCGTGTCGGCCCTGACCTCGCCCGTGACGGCGACGGCGGACTCCTGCGGCAGGGAGCGGGCGAGCTCGAAGGTGGCCTCGTCGACCTCGCTCTTGACGAGCACGCCCTGGACGTAGCCGCTGCCGTCCCGGAGCTGTAGGAAGGCGATCTTGCCGCTCGAGCGCAGGCCGGTGAGCCAACCGTTGACTTGCACCCGTTCGCCGACGTGACGCGGCAACTCTTCGATGCTGACGATCCTCATGCGAGAGAGTGTAACAACCCGCCGTTCGCGCCCATCGCCTCCTCCAGCGCGGGGACGACGCCGCACGCCTCGACGTCGCCGACGGAAGCGTAGAGCTCGAGCAGCTCCGGAACGGCGTTGGCCATGACGCGCGGATGACCGACGACCTCGAGCATGGGCAGGTCGTTATGGCTGTCGCCGACGGCCATGACGTCACTCATCTCCAGGCGCATCTGCTCGGCCAGCTGCTTGACGGCGCTCGCCTTCGAGACGCCCGTCCTCGTGATGGAGACGAAGGCGATGCCCGGCAGCCCAGGCGAGGTGGCCGGGGAGAGCTGGACGCCCGCCGGGGCGACCTCGGCGAAACCCGTGTAGTCGTCGACCGGCAGGACCCACTGGGCGCGCACGATCGGCTCCGTCGCGGCGACGTCCTCGAGGTCGCGCGCGATGGCGGTCACCCCGATAAGGCTGGCGTGCGCCTCGGAGAGGTCCGTAGCGCGCTCGACGTAGAGCGAGCTGGGCGTGTACAGCTCGAGCACGACCCCGCGCTGACGCGAGATCTCGATGATCCGGCTGAGGGCGTCGTCCTTGAGCGCCACGGCCTTGACCGTCCTGCCGTCGGGGTAGCCGACGTACGCGCCGTTCTGGAACACGTGCGGGTTGTCGGGCCCGATGCGCTGAGCGATGCGCTGCGCGACGCCGAACCCGGGCCTGCCCGTGCAGACCGCGAGCTTCACGCCCGCCTCCCTGGCCTTGGCGGCCGCTTCCCACACGCACTCCTGCACCAGCCCGGAGGCACCGACGATGGTGCCGTCCAGGTCCAGCACGACGAGCGGTATCACGCCTCCGCCACTCCCACGACGGCGAGGCCGAGCTCGCGGAGCTGGCGCTCGTCGATGGTCGACGGCGCGCCCGTGAGCGGGTCGGCGCCGCGCTGGTTCTTCGGGAAGGCGATCGTGTCGCGGATGCTCGCAGCCCCCGCCAGGAGCATGACGAGGCGGTCGAGCCCCCAGGCGATGCCGCCGTGCGGCGGCGCGCCGTGCGCCAACGCCTCCAGGAAGAAGCCGAAGCGCCGCTCCGCCTCCTCCCGCGTGAAGCCGAGCGCCTTGAACATGCGCTCCTGCACGTCGAGCCTGTGGATGCGCAGGCTGCCGCCGCCGACCTCGGAGCCGTTGAGGACGAGGTCGTACGCGTGCGCGAGGACGCTACCCGGGTCGGACTCCATGCGCGCCACGTCCGCCTCGCGCGGCCGCGTGAACGGGTGGTGCATGTAGGTCCAGGCGCCGGTCTCCTCGTCCTGCTCCAGGAGGGGGAAGTCGACGACCCAGAGGAACGCGAGCTCGTCCTGCGGCACCGGGACGCCCAGGACCTCTGGGAGGCGCAGGCGCACCGCGCCGAGCGCCGTGCACGCGCGCTTCCAGGCGTCGGCCACGAGCATGAGAGCGTCGCCCTCCGCGCTCGCGATGCCCTGGAGCGCCGTCGTCTCCTCCGGTGAGAGGAACTTGGCCACTGGGCCGCTGAAACCGTCCGCCGTGCGCTTGAGCCACGCCAGCCCCTTGGCGCCGTGGCGCTTCGCCGTCTCCTCGAGCTCCGCGAGCGCCTTGCGGCTCAGGGGCTCGGCCTGCGCGGCGGGCACGAGGAGCGCCTTGGCCGCGCCGCCCGGCTCGGCGGCGGCCGCGAAACCGCGGAACGTGCTCTCGCGGAGCGCCGCCGTCACGTCGAGGAGCTCGAAGCCGAAGCGCACATCGGGCTTGTCGGAGCCGTAACGGTCCATGGCGTCGCGGTACGCGAGGCGCGGGAAGGGCACGGGCACGGTCTTGCCCGTGGCGGCGTTGACGACGTGCGCCATGAGCCCCTCGTTGAGGCTCAGGATGTCCTCCTCCTCGACGAACGACAGCTCCATGTCGAGCTGCGTGAAGTCGGGCTGGCGGTCGGCGCGCAGGTCCTCGTCGCGGAAGCACCTGGCGATCTGGAAGTAGCGGTCGACGCCCGCGATCATGAGGAGCTGCTTGAAGAGCTGCGGCGACTGCGGCAGCGCGTAGAAGGCTCCGGCCCTCTGCCTGGCGGGTACGACGTAGTCGCGGGCGCCCTCCGGGGTCGAGAGCGTGAGGAGCGGCGTCTCGACCTGCACGAACCCCCTGGCGCTCAGGTACTCCCAGATCGCCTGGGTGACGCGGTGCCTGAGGAGCAGCGGCGCGAGGGCGCCGGGCCGGCGTAGGTCGAGGTAGCGGTACTTGAGCCTGAGCTCCTCGTTGACGTCGCCTGCGCCAGCCGCCGCGTCGATGACGAAGGGCGGCGTGCGCGCGGGCGCCACCACGCTGAGCGACGTGGCAACGACCTCGACCGCTCCCGTGGCGAGCCGGTCGTTCCGCTGCGATTCCGGGCGCTCGCGCACCACGCCGCTCACCTCTACGACGTACTCGTTGCGCACGCCGTCCGCCGCGGCGAAGGCCTCGGCGTCGTCGGGCTCCACCACGACCTGCGTCAGGCCGTAGCGGTCGCGGAGGTCGAGGAACACCAGGCCGCCGAGGTCGCGGCGCCGGTTCACCCACCCCTGCAGCGTCACGGTGGCGCCGGCGTCGGAAGCTCGCAGGTCTCCGCAAGTATGGGTTCTCTTCATGTCGGTTGCCTTTCAGGCGCCCTGCGAGAGGCGCTCCTCGAGCGCCGCCGCCAGGTCCGCTTCAGCTACCTCGAGCTGTGCGCCGCTGGCGAGGTCCTTGAGTTGCCAGGCGCGTCGGTGGCGCTCTTCGGCGCCGCGAACGGCGGCGAAGCGGGCCCTGCTCCTGTCGGCGTCGCGTAGGCCCTTGCCGGGGTTGCGCCGCTGGTACGCGAACTCGACCCACCTGCCCGCCCGGCGCAGCGACATGGCCAGCGCCGCGGCCTCGTCGACCGCGGCGTCGTCGAGCGGCACGACGAATAGGTCGGGGCGCGGCGCCGCGGCCGCCTCGCGGTCGGGCTCCTGCGCCAGTGCGTCCAGGACGCGCTCGACGCCGAACGCCCAGCCCGTCCCGGGGAGTGCGGGCCCGCCGAGCATCTCGATGAGACCGTCGTAGCGGCCGCCGCCGCCGAGGGCGGACTGCGCGCCGATGCCCTCGTAGTGGGCCTCGAAGGCCGTGCGCCTGTAGTAGTCGAGGCCGCGCACGATCGCCGGCTCGAGGTCGAACGGCACGCCCCACGAGGTCAAGTACTCCTCGACCTTCGCGAGGTGGGCGCGCGCTTCCGCGCCGAGCCGGTCGAGGGGGCGTTGCAGGTCGGCGATGAGCCGCTGGTCGTTGGCGTCCTTGCTGTCGAGCACCCGCATGGGGTTGAGGCGCAGGCGCTCCTGGCTCACGGGGCTGAGCTCATGGGCCCTGTCGGACAGCGCGGCGCGCAGGTACGCGTTGTAAGCCTGCCGGTCCTCCGGGTCGCCCACGGAGCCGAGCTTGATCCGGTGCCGCGTGAGCCCGCAGCGCCGCAGCGTGCGGTAGAGGAGCTCGATGGCCTCCGCGTCGGCGAGCGGGCCGTCAAGGCCGATGGACTCGAAGTTGACCTGGTGGAACTGCCGCTGGCGCCCACGCTGCACGTTCTCGGCGCGGAAGAGCGGGCCTTGGCTCCAGAGCTTCACGGGTCGGGGGAGGGTGTGCATGCCGTGCTCGATGAACGCGCGCATGACGCCGGCGGTGAACTCCGGCCTGAGGGTGAGGCTGCGGCCGCCGCGGTCCTCGAAGGTGTACATCTCCTTCTGGACGACGAGGTCGGCCGAGTCGCCGACCGACTTCTCGAACACCTCGGTGTGCTCGAAGATCGGGGTGGTGAGCGCGCCGGCGCCGGCGGCCTCGAGCACTTCCTTGGCCGTGGCGCTCACGCTCAGCCAGGCCGCCTGGTCGCGCGGGAGGATGTCTTGGGTGCCTTTGACTGCCTGGAGTCTCATCCTGGCAGAGTGTACACCTGCGCCCCGACACGCAAGAACGGGGGCGGGCGGCCATGCGCCGCCCGCCCCGGACTCCGGCGAGGAGGGAACCGGACCTTACTTAAGGGATCAGGGGAGGTTGAGCGGCAGCCCGTTGCTCCTGATGCCGCCGGCCACCACGAAGACCCAGCCGTTGCCGGCGGTCTCCGGCGCCACGAGCACGATGCGGGTCGGGGTCCACTCGACGACCTGGGCGGACTGACCGCCGCTGCCTTCGGCGTTGGCGCCGAGGATGACGTGGTTGGCGGCGTCGCCGCCCGTGCGCCCGTCGCCGAAGTAGCGCCCCTGGAGGACGATGTTGCCGCCCTTGGTGGCGGGCGTGGACGCCGAGATGAGGGTGACGGGCACGTTCGTCACCACGGAGGGCCTGGGGGTGCAACTGGTCATGACGGCCGCTATGAGGCCTAGGGCTATGAGAGCGAGACGCTTCACTTGATGTCCTCCTACTGGTAACGAGGGTAATGCCGACCCACTTGGGCGTCAATGGATTGTTTCATACGGATAGGATGGCCTGCGTGACCCGCCTCCACCCCGTCTTCGCCCGCCCAGCCCGCCGGTCGGTGGTAGGGAGGGGCCGTGGCTGAGCTCGACGCGCGCGCCGAACTAGTCGAGGAGCTCACGCGCCTCGTGGCCGACAGGCGGTTCGAGGAGCTGCACCAGCGGCTCGTGACGTTCGCGCCGCCCGACCTGGCCGAGGTGTTCGAGGCCCTGCCGAACGAGACCGAGGCCGTCGTGTTCCGCCTCCTGACGAGGGACAGGGCGCTGGACACGTTCGAGTACCTCGGCCTGGCCTCGCAGGAGCGGCTGATCCAGAGCCTAGGCGACCGCGAGGTCGCCCGCATCCTCAACGAGATGTCAGCCGACGACCGCACCGCGCTGCTCGAGGAGCTGCCCGGCGAGGTCACGCGGCGCCTGATGAACCTGTTGAGCCCGTCCGAGCGTGACGTCGCGACTCGCCTCCTCAACTACCCCGAGGAGTCGATCGGCCGCCTCATGTCGCCCGACTACGTGGCCGTCAAGCGCCACTGGACCGTGGCCGAGGCCCTGCGCCACGTCCGCGTCTACGGGCGCGACTCCGAGACGCTCAACGTCGTGTACGTGACCGGTCCGGGCGGCGTCCTGATAGACGACCTGCGGATGCGCGAGCTGCTGCTCGTCGACCCGGACACGCGCATCGAGACGATGGTCGACGGCCAGTTCGTCGCGTTGCGCGCGACGGACGACCAGGAGACGGCCGTCGCGGTCTTCCGCAAGCACGATCGCTCGGCGCTGCCCGTCGTCGACTCCGCCGGCGTCATCGTCGGCATCGTCACCGTCGACGACGTCCTCGACGTGGCCGAGGAAGAGGCCACAGAGGACATCCAGATGCTGGGTGGCGTGGAGGCTCTCGAGGAGCCCTACTTGAGCATCTCGCTCGCCAGGGTGATCCGCAAGCGCGCCTTCTGGCTCGTCCTGCTCTTCCTGGGGCAGACCCTGACCGCGACGGCCATGGGCTTCTTCGAGGCCGAGATCGCCAGCGCCGTCGTGCTGGCCCTGTTCCTCCCCCTCATCATCTCGTCGGGCGGCAACTCCGGCTCGCAGGCGGCGGCGCTCGTGACGCGCGCCATGGCCCTCGGGGAGATCGGGGTGAAGGACTGGTGGGCCATCGCCAAGCGCGAGGTGCTGGCCGGGCTCGCGCTCGGCGGGCTCCTCGGCGGGCTGGGCTTCGCGCGCGTGGCCATCTGGGGCTTGGTCCTACGCGCTTACGGCGACGACTGGTTCCTCATCGGCGTCACCGTCTTCATCGCGCTCATCGGCGTCGTCCTGTGGGGCTCGTTGACCGGCTCGCTCCTCCCGATAGTCCTCAAGCGCTTCGGGGCCGACCCCGCTGCCTCGTCGACCCCGTTCGTCGCGACCATCGTCGACGTCGTTGGCATCCTCATCTTCTTCGGACTCGCCAAGCTCGTGTTGACAGGGACTCTGCTCTAGCCTCGCCAGCCGTCCATGGCCGCTCTGGTCGCACTGGCCTCCCTGGCGGCGCCGGCGTGAGCTTGACCCTGGTTGCTTTCGGATCGAAAGCGCAAGCCGCCTTTCGGCTAGCGTCGCCTGGTAGTGGGCGGGCCCCGCCTTGCAACCTCGGCCCCCGCGCGCCGACGGCGTTCGATTCGACGTTCGGGCCCATCACCATCGTAAAACACGCGACTTGACACACTCGATAGCCGGGCACTAAGCTACGCCTCGGCCTGCGGGTCGGGGCGCTCGCTTCGGGGCGCCGCTCTTTCGAAACGAAAGCACGGTTCCGTTACCCCGAGCCTCGGAAGCTCGGAGTCACTGAGGCGCGAGCGCGCCCGGTCGGGCGGACCGTGTCCGCGGAAGCCGAGAGTAGCCGCGCGGCGCGTAGCGCGCTCGGCCCGAAGCCGGCGCGAGCGGAATACAGGTTCCAAGGCCAGGAGGATGGCATGCCGATGTTGGACACACCCTACGGACGTTTGGACGTCGACCCCACCGGGCTCATGCTCGGCGAGCTGCTTGTCACCGACGAAGGGGCCGAGCTCGAGGTAGTGGCACTCGACCCGCTGCGTTTCGAGCTGGCGCCGGAGGAAGCCGAGGACTGGGGCGAGTGAGCGCGGCAGCTGCCGCCTCGGTGGTCGAGGAGACGGCGGTCGGCGAGGGGGCCTCAGGGGCAGCGGTTCGGATGAACGGAACGCCCGTCGCCACCGGCGTCGCCCTGGTCTACGACCGCCTGCGGGAGGAGGAGCGGCTCCTCTTCGACGCCTTCGAGCGTCTGCGGATCCCCTTCACCCCGGTCTACGCCTCGACGTTGGCGCTCGAGCTGGGCGCCGGTCCGCAACCGGCGGTGGTGCTGGAACGCTGCGTGTCGCAGTGGCGCGGGCTGAGCCTGGCGCACGCCTACGAGGCGGCCGGCAGCGCCGTGATCAACCGCCCGGACGTCATACGCACCTGCGGCGACAAGCTCGCCACCAGCGCCGCCCTGGTGCGCCACGGCGTGCCGACGCCGCGCACGGGCATCGCCGTCGACAGGGACGCCGCGCTGGCCGAGGCGGAGCGGCTCGGCTACCCGGTCGTCATCAAGCCCCTCGTCGGGAGTTGGGGGCGTCTGGTGGCACGCGCCGAGAACCGGGCGGCGGCCGAGGCGCTCCTCGAGTACAAGGAAGTGCTCGGCGGCCCCGAGCACAAGGTGCACTACCTGCAGGAGTACGTTGAGAAGCCGGGCCGCGACATCCGGGCGTTCGTGGTGGGCGACGAGGTCATCTGCGCGATCTACCGGACCTCTGAGCACTGGATAACGAACACGGCGCGCGGCGGCAAGGCCAGCGACTGCCCGCTGACCGACGACCTCGCCGAACTATGCCTGGGCGCGGCGCGCGCCGTCGGCGGCGGGATCCTCGCCATCGACCTCGTCGAGTCGAGCCGCGGCCTGCTCGTGGTGGAGGTCAACCACACCATGGAGTTCCGCAACTCCATCACCACCACCGGCGTCGACATCCCCGGCCGGATCGCCGGGTACGCCGCCCGGCAGCTGGAGCTCCGGGCGTGACGTACGGAGCCCCTTCCGGAGCTTCGCGAGGAGGCCGTTCGCGGCGCCGTGCGGCGCCGTGCGCGAGCGCTTTGCGCGGCCGGGGGCAGCGCGCGTGAACCCCGTTCGCGTCAGCGTCCTCGGGGCGTCGGGGTACGCGGGTGGTGAGTTCCTCAGACTGGCGCTCGGGCACCCCGGGCTCGAGGTCGGCCAGGTCACGAGCAGGGAGCACGCCGGTCACCCCGTGCACATCGTCCACCCGAACCTGCGCGGCGTCACGGACCTGCGCTTCAGCCACCCCGACGCGCTCGACCCCGCTGACGTGCTCGTGGCGGCGTTGCCGCACGGCGGGCTGGCCGAGCGCGTCGACGCCTACCTGCCCATGGCCCGGCGCGTCCTCGTGGACCTCTCGGAGGACTTCCGCCTCGCGACGCAGGAGGCGTACGGCGCCCACCACGCGCGGCCGCACCCGCGCCCCGACCTCCTCGGCACGTTCGTGTACGCCAACCCGGAGCTGCACCGCGAGGAGCTCACTGGCATGGCCGCCGCGCCCGGCGGTGCGGGGGTTCCGGGCAGGCTCGCCGGAGCCGGCTGCATAGCGACCGCCACGATCCTCGCCCTCCACCCACTGGTGGCAGAAGGGCTGCTGGACGTCGAGCGCGACGTCATCGCCGACGCGAAGATCGGCAGCAGCGCGGCCGGCAAGGAGGTGTCGCTGGCGTCCCATCACCCCGAGCGCGCCGGCGCCGTGCGGACCTACGCGCCGACGGGCCACAGGCACCAGGCGGAGATCGCCCAGGAGCTGGCCGGCGGTCCGACCGTCCACCTGAGCGCGACGGCCGTCGAGCGCGTGCGCGGCGTGCTCGTCGCCGCCCACGCCTTCTTGCGCCAAGGGGTCGGGGAGGCCGACGTGCTGGCCGCTTACCGACGCAGCTACGACGCGGAGCCGTTCGTGCGCCTCGTGAGGGCGCGCCGCGGCGTGCACCGCGTGCCCGACCCGAGGATCCTGGACGGGTCGAACTACTGCGACGTCGGCTTCGCGCTCGACGATGGCACCGGGAGGGTCGTGGCCATGGCGGCCCTCGACAACCTCGTGAAGGGCACCGCCGGCCACGCCATGCAGGCCCTCAACCTCGCGCTCGGCTTCCCGGAGACCGCCGGCCTCGGGTTCACGGGGCTCCACCCATGAGCGCGCCCGTGGTGGTCAAGGTCGGCGGGTCGGACGGGATCGACCTTGACGCGGTATGTGACGACCTCGCCCGCATGTGGCGCGAGGGGCGGCGCGTCGTCCTCGTGCACGGCGGCAGCGCGGAGACCAACCGCGTCTCGGCGCAGCTCGGCGTGCCCCCGCGCTTCGTCACCAGTCCCGGCGGGCACCAGAGCCGCTTCACGGACAGGGCGACGCTCGAGGTCTTCGAGATGGTCTACTGCGGCAAGGTCAACAAGGGGATCGTCGAGCGCTTGCAGGCCTGCGGAGTGAACGCCGTCGGGGTCTCCGGGCTGGATGGCCGGCTCCTCGAGGGCCGCCTCAAGAGCACGGTACGGTCCGTCGAGAACGGGCGCGTGCTCGTGCTTCACGGCGACCATACCGGCACGGTCGAGAAGGTCAACGTCGCCCTCCTCGAGCTGCTCCTCGGCAACGGTTACCTGCCCGTGCTAACCCCGCCCGCCGTCAGCTACGAGGGGGTCGCGATGAACGTCGACGGCGACCGGGCCGCCGCCGCCGTGGCCGTCGCGCTCGGAGCCGAGGCCCTCGTGCTCCTCTCCAACGTTCCGGGCCTGCTGAGCGCGTTCCCGGACGAGGCCACTCTCGTGCCTCGGGTCGACGCCGCCGCACCCGAGGCAGCCATGGAGTTGGCGCAGGGGAGGATGAAGAAGAAGGTTATGGGCGCCGTGGCGGCCGTCACTGGCGGCGTCGGCAGGGTCGTCCTCGGCGACGCGCGGGTGGCCGAGCCCGTGAGCCGGGCGCTGCGGGGGTACGGGACGGTGGTGGCATGAGCGAGGAGGCGAGCCGACCGGCCGAGCAACGGATGGCCCGGCACTTAGGGGAGCCCGGTAGCGGACCTACGGACGTGGGGCCGGTTACCGCCGCGCTCCTGGGGCGCGAGGAGCGCGTCGGCTCAACGCTCTACCGACCCGAGGTCGCGTTCGTGCGCGGCGCGGGCGCGTACCTCTACGACGCCGACGGCCGCGAGTACCTCGACTTCATGGCCGGCATCGGGGTCGCGAGCCTCGGGCACGCGCACCCCGGCCTGTCCGACGCCATCAGGCGGCAGGCCGACCGCCTCGTCGTATGCCCGCAGAGCCAGGGCAACGACGTGCGCACGGAGTTCCTCGAGCGCCTCGTCGCGCTGGCGGGCGCGCCGCTCACGCGGGCGTTCCTGTGCAACTCGGGCAGCGAGGCGAACGAGGCCGCCGTCAAGTGGGCGCGCGCCGCCACGGGACGCAAGAAGGTGGTCGCCGCCAAGCGCGGCTTCGCCGGCCGCACGCTCGGAGCGCTCTCCCTCACCTGGGAGTCCGCCTACCGCCAACCGTTCGAGCCGTTGCCGAACGAGGTGGAGTTCGTGGCCTTCGGCGATGTGCCGGCCCTCGAGGCGGCGCTCGACGCGACGACCGCCGCCTTCGTCGTCGAACCCATCCAGGGCGAGGGCGGCGTGCACGTCGCCCCGCCCGGCTACCTGGAGAGGGCGCGCGAGCTCACCGCCGAGCACGGCGCGCTGCTCGTGCTCGACGAGGTGCAGTGCGGGTCCGGGCGCACGGGCGCCTTCCTCACGGCCCACGCGCTGAACGTCGCGCCGGACGTCGTCACCCTGGCCAAGGGCCTCGCGGGCGGCGTGCCCATCGGGGCAACGCTCATGACCGAGGCGGTGGCGAACGCCATGCCGCGGGGGGGCCACGGCACGACGTTCGGGGGCAACCCGCTCGCTTGCGCAGCGGGTCTCGCCGTCCTGGACGCGCTGGAGAGGGAAGACCTCCTCGCGAACGCCGCGACCATGGGGGAGAGGCTGACCGCCGGCCTGCGCGCCGTCGCCAGCCCCCGCGTGAGGGACGTGCGCGGGCGCGGGCTCATGGTCGGCATGGAGTTGCGCGAGCGGGTCGGGCCGGTGGTCAAGGGCCTGCGCGAGCGCGGGCTGCTGACCGTGGCGGCGGGTGCGACCGTCGTCCGCTTCCTGCCGCCGCTCGTGATCGGCGCGGCGGAAGTCGACTGCGCGGTGGAGTTCGTGGCGGCGGAGCTGCGGGCGTGAGCCGGGGCGATGGGGTCGCCGGGACGGAGCTCGGAGCGTGAGCCGGGGCGCCGAGGTCGTCTCGTCGGAGCCCGGGGAGTGAGCTCGCTAACCGACGTCGCTGGGTCGCGCGCGCGGCCCGCTTCCGCCATGAGCGAAGAGCAGGCCGTCGAGCTGGTCAGGCGCTCGGTGGCCACCGCCAGCCTCTCGGGCGGCGAGCGGCCGCTCGCCGAGTACCTCGTCGGGGCGGTGGCGGGCAGCGCCGCGAGCGCGTTCGTCGACGCCGCCGGCAACGCCGTGGCCACCTGGGGCCGCGGGCCGAAGCTCGTCACGTTCCTGGGCCACCTCGACACGGTGGCGGGCGAGGTACCCGTGCGCGTCGAGGGCGGCGTGTTGCACGGCCGGGGCTCCGTCGACGCCAAGGGCAGCCTGTGCGCCGCCCTCGCCGCAGCCACGCGCATGCCGGAGGCAGTGTGGGACCGCCTCGCCTTCACGTTCATCGGCGCGGTGGAGGAGGAGGCTCCGAGCAGCCGCGGCGCACGGCATGCCGTCGCGGCGTACCCGCTACCCGACCTCCTGATCGTGGGCGAACCCAGCGGCTGGGAACGTTACACGCTCGGCTACAAGGGCAGGTTGGGCGTGACGCTAACGGTGCGGCGCGCGAACGCCCACTCCGCCAGGGAGGACGCGAGCGCGGCCGAGCTGACCGCGGACGCCTACGCGCGGCTGCGGGAGTGGGTCGGGCGGGACAACGAGGGCGTAGCCGGCCTGTTCGAGCGCCTGCAGCTGACGTTACTGAGCCTGGCCTCCGGGGAGGACGGCCTCGAGGCGTGGTGCGTGGCGCGCGCCAGCCTCCGGGTGCCGCCCCGCTGGACGTGCGCGCGCCTGCGCGACGCGGTGGCGGAGCTTCTGCCGACCGTGGCGCTGGAGTTCACGGAAGGCCTCGACGCCCACCGCGCCGACGGCCGGACCGAGCTCGCGAGGGCGTTCCGCGTGGCCGTGCGGGCCGAGGGCGGCAGCCCCGTGCCGTCGCTGAAGACGGGCACGTCCGACATGAACGTCGTCGCGCCGCACTGGCCCGTCCCGATGCTCGCGTACGGCCCCGGCGACTCCAACCTCGATCACACGCCCGAGGAGCGCCTCGACCTCGCGGAGTACCTGCGCGCCGTACGGGTGTTCGAGCGGGCACTGGTCGAGCTGGCGGGCGTCGGCTGAGGGGCCCTGCCTACCCGACCTCCAGCGCCACGGCGATGGTGTCGCCTTCCTGAACGCCTTCCGCGCTCCTGACCTTGGCCTTGAGCGGCACGACGTAGCGCCCCTCCTTCGGCCACAAGGCCGTGCGCCACTCCGTCCGGCCGACGCGCACCGTGGCCGGGATCATGCCCCACCCGTACGTGACGTAGGCCGCCATGGCCTTGATGGTCGCGCAGTGCTCCTCGGGAACCGTGACGAAGTGGAAGGGCGCCGGTCCGCGCCAGTACCAGACCTCGCCCATGAACTCGAACGTCACAGCGCGCCTTCGCCGACCAACGGGTCTAGCGGGTCTTCACCCAGCAGCCGTCCTTCACCCAGCAGCGCGTCCATGACCCGCTGGGTCCTGAGGGCGCTCTCGCCCGTGCTCGGGCAGCCGTCCCCGCCAGTCCCGCGGCCGAGCAGGTCGGCCACCACACGCGTGATGAGGGGTTCCTGGACGTGCGTCGGGTGGGGGATGACGTGCTCCGCCTCGGTGCCATCACCACGCCTTACGCGCACGGGCCCCTCGTCGAACACGGGGACGCGGATCTCGCCTCCCGTCAGCGTCACGGTCAGCTCGTCGCGCTGCTCGGAGCCGGCGAAGTCCCACGCCGCTGCGCCGAGCACCCCGCTCGCGAAGCGGAGGGCGCCGACGACCTGGTCGGGCACCCTTGCCCACGGCTGGCGCGTGGCCAGGAACCCGTGGGCATCCGAGATGGGGCCGAGCCAATGGTCGAGCAGGTCGAGGGCGTGGCTGCCGAGGTCGAGGAGCAGCCCTGCCCCCGCCACGTCGCGGTCCCAACGCCAGGCCGACCGAGCCTCCCCGGCCGGGGCCGCCCTGGTCAGAGTCAGGCGCACCAACGTCGGCGTTCCGAGGCCGCCGCCCTGGATCAGGTCCCGGACGCGCTCGAACCGCGGCAACGCCCTG
The DNA here is from genome assembly GCA_023954415.1 of Trueperaceae bacterium. NCBI lineage: Bacteria > Thermotogati > Deinococcota > Deinococci > Trueperales > Trueperaceae > Trueperaceae bacterium. Next base: position 220,567 of record JAMLIB010000006.1, on the reverse strand, counting down.
CGGTAGTAAGCGACGTAGAGCGGGACGCCGGCCGCTCGGCAGGCCGCCACCATCGCCTCGCCCTCCGCCGCCGTCCGGGCCATGGGCTTCTCGACGTAAACGGGCTTGCCGGCCGCGGCCGCCAGCATCACGTACTCGGCGTGACTGGACGGCGGCGTCGCCACGTAGACGGCGTCGACGTCGTCCGCCTCCACGACCGCGCGCGCGTCAGTGGTCCAGCGCGGCACGCCGTGCCGCGCGGCGTAGTCGCGGGCCTTCCCGGCATCGCGGCGCATGATCACGGACACCGAGCTACCGGGCACGCGCCGGAAGGCCGGTCCGGACTTGACCTCCGTGACGTCGCCCGCGCCGATGAAGCCCCAGCGCACCCTGTTCGCTCTCTCGTCCGTCACGAGACGGGCACGCTCAGGACGCCTTCGCCACTTGCGAACCGATCCACTCGGGCAGGTAAGGGGAGGTGCAGCCCTTCGGGACGGGGTAGTCGAGGTAGAGCCCTAGGCGCTCGCCAAGGTCGAGGCAGCGCTGCCTGCGTTCTGGATCGTAGATGCCGATCATGGCCGCGCAGTAGTTCATGACCCATTGCAGGTCTGGGTCCGCGGTGCCCAAGTCCCGCTCGATGAGCTGCAAGAGTCGTTCGGCCTCGGCCGTCGAGCTCTTCTGCTGGCGCATGAGCCGGGCCTTGAACGACCAGAAGAGCCGTCGCCGCATCAGCGACGGGCTCTCGAGCCAAGCGTCCATGGTCGGATGCAGCTTCTTGGCCCCCATGAGCGCGTTGGCGAGCAGCCATTCGCCTACCTTGCCCTGCTCGGCCCGGTCCAGCGCCTCGAGGTCGGCCAGCAGGCCCTCCAGGTAGTCGGGCGTCAGCTGCTGGCGGTCCATGACCAGCACGCCCACCAGCTTGGAGTTGGAGCTCGCCTCCCGCCATAGGCTGGTCGCCAGTTCATGGTCGGTGCCGAGGCGTTTGCCGATCTCGCGCAGCTTGCCCATGAGGGTAGCGGGCGAGTCGAGCGCCTGCCTGTCGGCCGGGCCTAGGGTCCTGGTCGTGGTTCGCGTACCGGTCACGGTCAGCATAGTAGTATCCTTCGCCGCATGATTACGCGCGTAGCGCTCGTCACGGGTGGGGCGAGCGGCATCGGGGCGGCCTGCGCCGAGCGGCTGCTGGCCGACGGTCTCAGCGTCGTCATCGCCGACCGCAACGCCGCGGCCGCGGAGGAGCTCGCTGGGCGCCTCGGTTGCGGAGCGGTCGTCGCCGACCTGGCCACCCGCGCCGGCTGCGCGGCGGCCGTCGCCGAGACCGTGGCGCTGGCCGGAGGGCTCGATGTGCTCGTGGTCAACGCCGGCTACCAACACATCGAGGCGTTGAGCGCCTTCCCGGAGGACACGTGGGACGACATGCTCGCCCTCATGCTCACGGGCCCGTTCCTGCTCACCAAGTACGCCTGGGAGGCCCTGAAGCGGTCCGGCAACGGCCGGCTCGTCTACATGGGCAGCGCGCACAGCCTCGCAGCGAGCCCGTTCAAGGGGGCGTACGTCACGGCCAAGCACGGCCTGGTCGGCCTGGCGCGCGTGGCCGCCCTGGAAGGCGGCCAGTACGGCATCACCGCCAACGTCGTCGCCCCCGCGTACGTGCGCACACCGCTCGTCGCGGGCCAGATCGCCGACCAGGCGCGCACGCGCGGGATAGCGCCGGAGGAGGTCGAGGCCAAGGTCTTCCTCGAGAACACCGCCGTAAAGCGCATGCTCGAGCCGTCCGACGTGGCGGCGCTCGTCGGCTACCTCGCGTCTGAGGCGGCCTGGGGCGTCACCGGGAGCGTGCAGAGCATCGACCTGGGGTGGACGGCGCGGTGAGCCTCGGCGCTCGTGGGCGAGCAGCGAACGGCGTTCACGGCCATCACGCCCGAGCGTACGGCGCCGTCTCCACGTGCAGCTCGAAGCCGGCTATGAGCGGCCGCCCCCGCGCGATCGCGGCTTGCACGGAGGGGAGTCGCAGGGAAGCGGCGTGGCTCTCCCTATCCTCCCAGACCTCGGTGACCCAGAGGACATCAGGGTCGGCTACGTCGCGCGCGACGAGGTACTCGACGCATCCGGGTATCGCTCCCGTGCCGCTCGTGAGGACTTCGGCCAGCTCTTCCGCGAGGCCCGCGCGGGCCCTGATCTTGCCTATCAAGCCGAACATGGCCGCAGTCTAGTTGGTTTGGGCGGTGCGGGGCTCGCGCGTGGGGCCGGCGAGCCCAGGAGCGTTCCCGCCCTCCGGGGTCACCCGCGGCGGCGGTGCCGCCTGCTCACGCAGAGCCTGCCGGAGGCGTTGGTCACCAGGCGGTCGGTGTGGCGCGCCGCTCACCCCAAAGCTCGCGTTTCAGGGCCGCGGCGCGGCGGGAAGAGGTACATTCTCGAAGGTCAGGTGGGCGTGCCGAGGCGCGCCGCCCGGTTCGGAGCTGAGCGAGTTGTCGAGCGACGCCACACTGGAAGACGCCACATTGGAAGACGCCGCCCTGGGAACTGCCGGCCTGGAGGCCGGCGCCACGCTCGCAGCTGACGCCGCGCGCAAGGGTGACGTCGGGGCGCGCGCCGCGGCCGCGGCCACGACGGGCACGGTGTTCACCGTAATCGCCGCGATCAGCTTCTCGCACTTCCTAAACGACTTGATGCAGGCGTTGTTGCCCGCCATCTACCCCATGTTGAAGGACGACCACGCGCTCACGTTCGCGCAGGTCGGCCTGCTGACGTTGACGTTCCAGTTCACGGCCTCGCTGCTCCAACCGGTGGTGGGCATAGTCGCCGACAGGCGGCCGCTGCCCTACTCGATGGCAGTCGGCATGGCGTCGACCTTGGCCGGCTTGTTGCTGCTGGCGAAGGCGACCAGCTTCCCGCTCCTCGTCCTCGCGGCGGCGCTCGTCGGGCTCGGCTCCTCCGTGTTCCACCCTGAGGCGTCGAGGGTCGCCAGGATGGCCGCCGGCGGCCGTCCCGGTCTGGCCCAGTCGCTGTTCCAGGTCGGTGGCAACTTCGGCTCGGCGCTCGGCCCGCTCCTCGCCGCCTTCATCGTCCTGCCTTTCGGCCAGGGCAGCATCGCCTGGTTCTCGGTCGTCGCCGTGCTGGCGATGGTCGTGCTCTTCAGGGTCGGGAAGTGGTACGCGAGCCACGTCGGGTTCCTGTACGGCCAAGGCAGGAGAGCCACGGCCGTGGCGAGCCAGAAGCGTATCGTCGCGGCCGTCCTGATCCTCATCGGGCTGACGTTCTCGAAGGCCGTGTACGGCTCCAGCCTCAGCAGCTACTACACGTTCTTCCTTATCGAGCGGTTCGGCGTCTCGATCCGCGACTCGCAGCTCCTCCTGTTCGTCTACATGGTCGCCGTCGTCATCGGGACGATCATCGGCGGCCCGCTCGGCGACCGCTTCGGGCGCAAGCTCGTCTTGTGGGGGAGCGTCCTCGGCGCCCTGCCCTTCACCCTCCTGTTGCCGTGGGTGAACCTGACCTGGACGCTCATCCTGACGGCGCTCATCGGCATCATCATGGCCTCGGCGTTCCCGGCCATCGTCGTCTACGCCCAAGAGCTCCTGCCGCGCGGTGTCGGCATGGTCGCCGGACTGCTGTACGGCCTCTCCTTCGGCGTGGCGGGTGTCGCGGCGGCGTTCCTCGGGGGCCTGGCGGACACCCACGGCATCGCGTTCGTGTATCAGCTCTGCGGTTGGCTGCCCGTAGTCGGGCTGCTCGTGGTCTTCCTGCCGGACGCGAGGACCGTCAGGGAGACCTAGCCAGGCCTACCGCCTCCTGAACAGCACCTCGGCGAGCATGGCGGCGAACGCGAGGCTCGCCAGCCACGCCAGGCCGCCGAAGACGACGAACCAAGCCGTGCCGAGCAAGAACCCGAACCCGATGACCATGCCGAGCATGCCCGCCGTGGCCGCCACGACCTGGCCGAGCGCCAGGCGTGGGCGCCGGAACGGCACACCCCGGAAGCGCGGGACCGCGTGGTAGGCGACGCCGTAGATCATCGACGTCACGAAGCCGAGCAGGTTCAGGTGCGCGTGCGCCGGCCGCCAGTGGTAAGGCAGCAGCCCTGTGCCGACCGCCAGACCGAGCGTGTTGGCCACCACGAACGAGACGAGCGACACGGCCAGGGCGATCTTGCTGGCGGCTATCACCTCACGGCCGCGGGGTGATGACGCCGAGGACGAGGAACCGGCCCGAACCGGCGCGGGCGCCGTGCTCCTCGCCGGCGAGGCAGGCGAGCAGCGTTCCGGCGCGGGCGGTTACGTGCACGTCGCCAGCCCACAACTCGCCCTCCCCCTCGATGGCGACGAGGCTGACACGGGGCTCGCCCCGACCGCGCACCTGCTGGCCGTCCTGCAGCGAGAACAGCACGATGCGCGCCTCGGGCGAGTCGGCCACGACGCGCGCCCCGCGTTGCGGCCCGTACTGCGCGAGCGACGGCAGGTCGAACGCTTCAGGCAAGCTCACGCAGCCCGAGCGCCCAGGTCCGCGAGCTGCCCGAGCACAGACGCCAAGTCCAGGCCGGCGTCGCCGCACGCTTCCTGCAGGCTGAGGCCACCCCCGCAACACGTGTCGAGCCCCAGGTCGTTGAGGAGGCCCGAGGCTTCGGGCAGGGCGTCGAGTACGTCGTTCACGGTCGTCGACGGACCGATGGTCTTGGCGGTGAGTGTGCTCATGACCGAAGTCTCGCCAGCAGCGCGACGTCGGGGCTATGACCTGGGTCTCGGCGGCGCCCCGGCCTTGGCGGGTCGCGTCAGCGCGTCCTTGTGAACGTGACGTTGCCGACCGGAACCACGCCCGCAATCGAGACGGTGCCGACCAGCCGCTCGCCGGCGAAACTGCCGTCGAACGCCAGGACGTTGGAGCCGCTGCGGAGCTCGAGGTGGTCGTCGAGGCCGATCCTGCCCGTGAGGTCGACGAGGCCGCCCGTCTGCAGGCGGAAGATGCCCGTGTCGTACTGCAAGGTGGCCTTGGCGGTCACGTCCTGTAGGCGCTGGCTGAAGGTCAGCGCGAGGTCGACCGGTAGGCGGATGGTGGTGCCGGCCACTTGCACGTCGACCTGGAAGCGCGCCGACCACGTCTGGCCATCGACGTTCCGCAGGAACGGCACGGCCGGGATGCAGGCGGCGAGCGTCATGACGAGCAGAACGCCGGTGAGGATGAGGGTGCGCGAGCGGTTCATGGTGCGGCCGTCCTTTCCGTGCTCGAGATGGCGCCCGGAGCTTCCGGGCCGCCTTCCCGCCTACCTTACCCGGTGGGTGAGTTGGGGTTAGGCGCGCTTGACCCCGCCGAAGGCCGCGAAGCCCGTGTTGACGTGCAACACCTCGACGGCGAGCCCGTAGCGGCGGAGCAGGTCGAGCTGGTACGTGAGCGAGCGCGGGGAGTCCTCGCGGGCGATGTAGGCGAACACGTCGTCGCGGTACTCCGCCCCGCGCAGGCTAGCGAGGTACTCGCCGTAGCGTCGCCACGTCAGCTCCTGCACGGCGGGCAGGTCGGCCTCCACCATGTCGAACACCCAGATGGCCCCGCCGGGAGCGAGGCTGTCTGCGAGCTTGCCGATCACGGCCTCCCAGTCGGCGTCGTCGCGGAGGTGGTGGAGGACGGCGGCAGCGATGATGACGTCGAAGCTCCCGGCCGTCAGGTCGACGCTGCGGACGTCGCCCTGGACGGTCCGCACCGCGCTCGCCGAGCTCGCGCTGAGACGCTCCCTGGCCCTGGCGAGCATGGGCTCGCTCAGGTCGATGAGGGTGACGTCGAGGCCGGGTAGCCCCTGCAGCGTCCGCAACGTGAAGTTACCGGCGCCGCAACCGACGTCCAGCAAGCGCCTGGCGCCGGGCGTCACGCGCGCGGCGGCCTCGGCCACCAGCCCGAGCGCCAACGCCGCGTCGACCGTGGCGGTCTGGCCCGTCTCCAGGTTGGAGAAGCGCTCGACATCCGCGTCGAAGCGCCGGCGGATGTCCTCCACGGACGACTTGCCGGCGAAGGGCTCGGCCTGCGCTGCGCGTTCCCAGACGGGCCGAGTGGCGCCGGCCCCACCGCGCAGGTCGTACCGCAACTCGACCAGCCCGGCGCCGAGCCGCCTCACCTCCGTGAGGCGCATGGCCGGCCCTGCCAGGCGCCGCGGGAAGAGCGGCTTGCCTCGCGCCAGGGTCACGGGAGCGACCTGGACGATGACCTCGTCGAGCAGACCGGCGTCGTGGAACTGGCCGGCGAGGTCGCCGCCACCCACTACCCAGACGTTCTTGGAGCCCGCTGCCGCCCGCAACTGGGCGTGCGCTTGGCGCACGTCGCCTTGCACGAAGCGGATGTCCGCGCCTGCGAGCGTTGGTAGGACGCGCCGCGTGAACACCCAGGCGGGCTGCGTGTATGGCCACGCGGACCCCAGCTCGGCGATCATCTCCGCCGAGTGAGCGAGGAGCCACTCGTAGGTCGCCGAGCCCATCGCCAAGGCCCCCACCCCGGCGATGAACTCGGGATAGCTCGTCTCGCCCGGGCTGCCGAGGCTCGTCAGCCAGTCGAGGGAGCCGTCCTCCGTGGCGATGAAACCGTCGAGGCTGGTGGCCGTGTAGTACTGCGTCTTCATCTGGTCGTCCTCACGAGCGGCCCGCTAGCTGGGGAGCGCACGTGGAACGATAACCGGTCGGTTGGTGGCATGATTCGCCTATGGCTCACCACGTCTTCAAGCCGACCGTCTACCACAACACCTTCGCGGAGCACTCCGTCGCGCTGAGCGTGGCGCCGGGCGACACGGTCGAGACGACCACCGTCGACGCCGCGGGCCGGGACGCGACCGACGAGCAGATCACCCCGAGGGGCAACCCCATGACCGGCCCCTTCGCGGTTGTCGGCGCCGAGCCCGGCGACGCCATCACCGTGCGCGTCTCTAAGCTCGAACCTAACCGCCGCACCGGTTGGGCTAGCACGAGGCTCGCGCCAAACACGCTCGATCCCGAGTTCGTCGCCGAGTTCCGAGACGAGGAAGGTGCGGCGCGGGTGACGTGGCGCATCGACCGCGAGCACGGGCGCGTCGTCCTGGACGGGGGCGTGGCCGGGATCGAGGGCTACAGCCTGCCGTTGGCGCCCATGCTCGGCTGCCTCGGCGTGGCGCCGCAGGGTCATCAGGCGATCTCGACCGCCACGTCCGCCGAGCACGGCGGCAACATGGACTACCGCGGCATCGGTGCCGGCGTGACCATGCGCTTCCCCGTGTTCGCTCCCGGCGGCCTCTTCTTCCTAGGCGACGGACACGCAGTGCAAGGGGCGGGGGAGATGGCCGGCACCGGCGTCGAGACCTCGTTCGACGTGGCCTTCGAGGTCGGTCTCATAAAGTACGACGGCCGAGATCAGGTCAGGTGGCCACGCGGGGAGGACGAGCACGACCTGTTCACCCTCGGCAACGCCCGCCCGCTCGACCAGGCGGCGCAGAACGCCACCACGGAGATGACGCGCTGGCTCATGAACGGGTACGGCCTGTCGTTCGAAGCGGCCTCCGTGATCATCGGTCAGGCCGCGGAGTACAAGGTCGGCAACATGTTCGACCCGGCCTACACCGTGGTCTGCCTCGTGCCCAAGGCCGTGCTGCCGGGCGGGCGCTGAAGGGGACGTCGGCGCATGTCTTTGGAGATAGACCACCTGCTGTTCGCCGGAGACGACCTGGCGGAGCTGGAGAGCGAGCTCTCGGCGAGCTCAGGAGTGCGGGCCACGCGCGGGGGCAGGCACGTCGGCCAGGGGACTCACAACGCCCTCGTAGGGCTGGGCCCCGGCCGCTACCTGGAGCTCATGGCCCGTGACCCTCGCGGCGACGAGGGCGGGAACGGCGCGTACCGTCGCTCCATCGCGTACTTGCGGGGACCGGCGCTGCACACCTGGTGCGTTCGCGTCGACGACATGGCCGGACTCGTCGACCGGGTGCGCGCGCTGGGCCTGGGCTCCGAGCGCATGGAGAGCGGCAGGCTGACGCCGGACGGCGTGCAGCTCAAGTGGACGGTGCTCGCCGTGACGGGGCACGCCTACGGTGGCCTGGTGCCGTTCTTCATCGACTGGCAAGGCTCGCCCCACCCGTCGCGAAGCCTCGGCCGCGAGCTCGGCCTGACGGGCCTCACGGTGGCGCACCCGGACGGCGAAGGGCTGAGGGCGTTGCTCGATGCGCTCGGTGGACCCGTGCCGGATGTCACCGTCGCTAGCGCCCCGCACCCGCGGATCCAGGCCGATCTCTCCGGGCCGACCGGCGCGTTCACGTTGGCGGGTGAGGGTGGGCAGATGCGCTTCGCCTGACCGGGCGCCCCGGCAGGAGCCGCCGTGCCGAACGCACCCGAGCCATATGCCTCTCCTGAAGCACGCTGCTGTTCGCGCTCTCGCGCTGCGCGCCCAGTTGCTGGGCTACGCGCCTAGCGCTAGGTCATCGCCATCCCCAGTTCCGTTTGCCACGTGACCGCTTGAGCAACGGTAAGACCCGTTCCTGCGCACGTCTCGCGAAGGCGAGCACGTGGCCGTCCGGGTCGAGCGAGTACCCGGCGTCATCGCCCCAGCCCCGCCGGGCCACCGGGCTGAGCTCTGTGGCCCCGGCCGCCAGAGCGCGGCGGTGGCACTCGGCCGGATCGGGTACCGACAAGTAGAGCTCGCTCCTGGGTACTCCGTTCGCGCGAGCAGGATCCGGGAGGGCGTCGCCGAGGAGCTGACGGATTCCGGCCTCGGGCATCAACCCGAGGCGAGCCTGATCGCCTAGGCCGAACTCGGTCATGCCCGGCACGTCCAGCCGGGGCGGTCGTCCAAGGACGGCGCGGTAGAACGCGGTGCTGGCCGCTTGGTCCTTGACGTACAGGATGAAGAGCGCGGACACGGTCTTGCCCGCCTCCACGGTGGGCCCGGGGCTAGTAGGCTGTTCGGCCAAGGGTGCGGCGCCCCCGCTCTCGCCGGCGCGCTTCATCTTCGAGCCTCCCGGGTGCAGCCAGTGCTTCGCACATGCCGCGACTCCACCGTGTCTAGGTCCACGAGCCACCTGCGCTCGATCTCCAACAGCGGGTATCTTGGTCGCTCTTCGGGGCTGGCATCTTTTCACTCCCTGATCTGCGGTCTCGGCCCCGGCGGCTCCGGGCGGGGAGGCGAGGTGCGACCTGTGTCGTGACGTGAGTCTAAGTCGGCCTGATCGACCAAGGGCTGTCAGGTCTTCTTGTACAGCGCGTTGAGCGTCACCCGCTGGCCACCCGCCGTCTCGACCCTTACCCGCTCGGTCGGCAGTACCGGCTCGAGGCCATGGCGGAGGAAGTGCCCGTCGAGCCGCTCGAGGTCCGGCAGTGTCATGCGCCTGTCGGACGAGCCGAAGCCGACCCAGACGTCCTGCGTTTCGCGGTCGCGCGTGAGCGGCCTTCCGTCTGGAGCCGAGTCCGGAGCTAAGTTCGCCACCAATGCGAGTCCGCCCCGGTGCAGGCTGCGCGCCAACTCGGATAGGGCCTGGTACCACTCAGCGTCGCTCTGGGCGTCCTGCAGCACCCCAAGAGCGACGACCAGATCGAACTCATCGCTCCCGAACTCGCTCAGGTCGTGCATGTAGCTGCGGGTCACGCGCCAAGTCGCCTCACGTGCGCCTAACACCGCTGCCAGCCGCCTGCGGGTCTCGGCCACCATCGCTCGCGAGGCGTCAACGGCCCGGACGTCCGCGCCCTGCTCGGCCAACCAGACGGTGTTGCGCCCGCCAGCGCAGCCGAGGTCGAGGACCCGAGGCTTCGGCCCGGTGTTCCAGGCCGTCTTGACCGGAGCGTACTCGTCCTCACCAAGGAACAGCTTGACGAGCCGGTGGTCGGGCGGTCGCTCGGCGAAGCGCGCCGCTACCTCGGGCCGCTCCCACATGCTCGTTGGCGCGGTGGGCAGCTGGGCAGCGGCAGTGTCACTGCCCGCAGTGGTTCCCGTATCGGTCTCCGAATCGGCCCGTTCGGCCAACACGGCCAGCGTCAAGGGGTCGGGCACACCGTCGTAGTAGCGATCCAGCACTCGCGAGAACTGGCCGCCCACGGTGTCCACCGCCTCGAACAACGTCATGCTCGAACGCAGCTTGACGTCGTCGATCGGGCCCAGCATCTGCCGCGCGCTCACGCCCGGGTGGCTCAGGATGGCTGCGGCGCACTCGCGCAGTCGGGCACCCAGCAGCGGGTGGTCAAGGTACGCCCGCGCCTCCGCCAAGGAGCGGATGGCGTAGCGCACCGCCATGTCGCTATGACCCAGCCCGACGACCTGGGGGAAGACGAACCACATCCAATGGCTCGTCTTCCGGCCCGCCGTCAACTCCGACAAGGCGGTGGCGTAGGTGTCCTTCTGGGCGGCGACGAAGCGGGTAAGGTCGTGTGGGTCTCGCGCGGCCATTGGAACCAGCGTACCGTCTCGACCGTCGGCGTCGCGGCCTGGACCCGATGACGCAAGCCAGGCGCGAACATGGAAGAAGTACAGTTGGCGGCGGTGGACCATGACCGGTAGGAACCAGATCGAGGCTGCCGTCCGCGTGGTGGCGCGTTGCACTCGCCTACCGGCGCAGCCGGATAAGTACAAGGTGCTCGGGTGACGCTCGGGCGCGCTGCGGGCCCGGAGCGCTCCGCCGTCGGCCCCATCGAGCTCTTCTTCGACCTCGTCTACGTCTTCGCCATCGTCCAGATCTCGCACCTCCTGATCTCCGACCTGTCCTGGCGCGGTTTCGCCCAGACGGCCGTCGTGTTCGCCGCGATCTGGTGGGGCTGGAACTACACGGCCTGGATGATGAACTGGCTCGACCCGGCCCGAGGCGCCGTGCAGTTGCTGAACGCGGTGCTCATGCTGCTGGCGCTCGGCATGGCCGCGGCCATCCCGCTGGCGTTCGACGGAGGCGGCGTCCTGTTCGTCGCCTGTTACGTGGCCATGGGGCTCATCAGACCGCTCTTCATGATGATCGCGTTCCGGGGGCCCCTGGCGCGGAACTACCGGTTCTTGGGCGCCTGGTCGGCGTCGGCGGGCGTCCTGTGGCTCGTCGGGGCCTTCCTGCCGGCCGACCTGCGGCTCGCCGTTTGGCTCCTGGCTGTGATCGTCGACTACTTGGGTCCGCGGGTCGACTTCAGGTTCCCTGGCCTCGGCAGCGCTCCGATGTCCGGTTGGGACACTGACGCCGAGCACCTCGCCGAGCGTAACCGGCTGGTGTTCATCATCGCCCTGGGCGAATCGGTCCTGCTGATGGGCGGCTCGTTGGCGGCGGCCGGCAGCGTCGATACCCGACTCGTCGTCGGCTTCATCGTAGGTTTCGCCGCCCTCGTGTCGCTATGGTTCAACTACTTCGCGTTGGCCGGTCACGACGTGCTCGGTGGGGAAGAGGGGACGGCCGCGCTGCGCTCGGCGTACGCGTACGCCCACGCGCTGATGGTGGGTGGCGCGATCCTGGTGGCCGTCTCGATCGAGCTGCGCCTGACGCACCCGCACCTGAGCACGCCGATGGTCCTGGTCACGATCGCCGGCCCGCTGGTCTACCTGCTCGGGAACGTGCTGTTCCTGAGCTCGCGGTTCGGGCGCGTCGCGCGCACGCGCTATGTGGCCATCGTCGCTCTCGTCCCCATCGGCGCGGCCGCTACGATCTGGCGGCACGAACTGCCCGTGATCGGCTTGAGCCTCGCCGTGCTCGCCGTCGTCGGAGGCCTCGCCATTAGGACGGTGCTGGCGCGGCCGCGGGGTGCGTCGCACCCGTCGTCCACGCTGTAGCGGTCGCGGCCTCTCGCGGCGCAGGCCGGTCGACTTCGGATCGCCCTAATGCAGAATTCGCCCGAGTTGAACCTTGGCCCGGTTCTTCTTTGACGAGGTCTGGTATGCGAGGCGGCGATCGATGCTCGACGCTTTCAGTACCAGGCATTGCACGCTGAAACCCGCTTGTCCGATACTTCGACATGCAGCTAACCGAGATGGTGGTGACGCGCCGAGAGCAAGCGCTCGCGTTGCGGGACACGGCATTTCTGGGAAGGTTCCTGCAGCCGGCTTCGCCCAGTGACGCTGCCCGAGCGCTTGGGATACGAGCCAACCTGGCTCATCACCACGCCAAGCGCCACGTGACGCTCGGCCTGCTCATGGAAGTCAAGCGTGAGCTCGGCAGGGGGTACTACCAACTCGCCGCCCGCACCTTCAAGTACCGCAGCTCCCTGTTACCAACTGGCGATCCGGGCGAACACGCGGCGGTCACGTCGGGGTTGCTTCACGACGCTTTCTTGGCGGAGCACGCAGCTTGCGATCGGCTCAATGATGGACAGGACGCGGAGTGGAACGGTTGCGCCGCTCGGCCGAGGCGGCAGGAGCCCTTCCACTGATCGAGGAGCTGCCCGAAGGGTGGGAGCAGTCGCTCGGCACCGGCGACGACCACGGCATCGCGCTCATCCTGCTCGTCTCAGGCATCGCCCGCGTGATCGCCGCCGCCATCGACCTTCGCACCCCGCAGTACAGTCTTCTCTCACGCCGGTACGCGCACGCGGCCGATGGGGAGCTCACCTCCACCCGAGAAGGAACGAACTCATGACCGAGCATCGCACCGCAGGCCGCCGCGTCGTCGCCAACATCGGCCTCAGCATGGACGGCTACTACCGCCGCGCGGGTAACGAGGGGATCGGCCACCTCGCCGACGCCGAAGTCGGGTACGACCAGATCGTCCGGACCATCGAGACCGCCACGACCGCGGTCCTAGGCCGGGTCAACGCTGAGGAGTTCCTGGTGTGGTGGCCGAGCGTGATCGGCACCGGGAAGGTCGACCCGCGGGATGAGGCGTTCGCCAGATGGCTGGTGGCCGCCGAGAAGGTCGTGCTGTCCTCGACCCTGACCGCATCGCCGTGGCAGGGCGTACAGATTGTCAACGCCCCGGCTATCGACGTGATCAACGCGCTGAGATCGGACGGCGAAGGCGACATCCTGATCGCCTGGAGCGCCAGCGTCATCAAGGCACTCCTCGCCGAGGACGCGATCGACCGCCTCAACCTCGTCGTGGCTCCCGTCCTGGGAGGCAACGGACACCGACTCTTCGACGACGACAATCCGCTCACCGACTGGGAACGCGTCCATCACGCCACCAGCAGTCCCGGCGTCATCGCGCTGACCTACGACCGCCGCCGCTGATCGCGTGGGCCGTTGCGCAAGTCCGTGGACGCGAGCTCCTAGCCGGTGGCAGCAGCGAGGATCTTCTTCAGAGTATGGAAGAACCGCGTGGTGTTCCGCGGCGGGAGCACGTCGTCGGGGAACTTCCCGGAGACGCGACCGCCGATGAGCCGCCAGACCACGTAGGCCTCGCGCTCGTTGACCGCCACCAGCTCCATGTCGTTCTTCGACGACGAGACGGGCAGCTCGAGCCCTTGGTTCAACTGCTCGGCGGTGAACACGACGCAGAAGCGGAGGTCGTCGGCGTCGGTCCTGACGATGTCGACGAAGGGATCTCTGGCCAGGATCGCCTCGAGCTCCTCGGGGGTGCGCAGGAACGTCGGCACCTGGTAGCCCAGGGCCTCGTGAAGCGCCGTCTCTATAGTCTCGGTGAGCGAGGGGCGGTCGGTCTCGGCCGTGTCGAAGAAGACGTTCCCGCTGTTGATGTAGGTGCGGACGTTGGCGAGACCGAGGCCGGCGAACACGCTGCGTAGCCGCTCCATCTTGACCACGCGTCCGCCGACGTTGATCCCGCGTAGGAGCGCTATGTACCTGTTGGTCATGTCTGGACTCACGATATCTCTGGTGGCTGTTTCCATGCACCACGCTCGGAGTCAGGGTGGTAGGCGGCGGGCAAGATACTCATTAGGCTGAGTGATTCTACTCAACGTAACGAGCAAGACGCGGGCGCGTGCCCCGTTCGGGGCAAGCGCTCAGGTGATCTCCCCGTACAACACCGGCAGCCGCACGCAGGAAGGCCACTCCGACCCGTGATGCACCCGTTGCGTCGCCACCACCGGCTCCGGATCGGTGAACGGGTCGACGCCCGTGTTCGTGTTGGGGAAGAAGGTCAGGTAGTCGGCCGAACAGATGTCCACCCGGATCTTGTGGCCGGCCTTGAACACGTGCCCGGCGAAGTGCAGGTAGAGCTCGTACTCCTCGACGCTGCCCGGCGTGAGCAGAGCCGAAGCGACCGCCGGCCACTTCCTGAACTCCGCCCGGATGCCGTTCGTCGAGACCTTGCGCGCCACGCCCTGCTCGTCGACGTCGGACACGGTGACGAAGAAGTCGGTGTCTACCGCGCTCGAGGCCGCGAAGAAGCGCGCCGACAGGTTGCCGGCCACGGCGACGTTCTCCTTCAGCACGCCGGTCTCGTAGACGAGGTAGTCCTGGCGCGACTGTTGCTCGTTGAGCACCGACGGCGTGAACTGCGCGTCGCCCGAGGCCACGTTGTTCGGGTCGTACACGTACGAATCGAACCTGCCGCCCGTAGTGGGCGTCCTCGACAACCGGCCGTCACCGTGCATGGAGTTCGCGCGGCCGCCGCTGTCGAGGTAGAGCTCGACGAGCCTGGCCTCGCGCGGGTTCCAGTCGTCGGATGTGCGCCACTCGTTCGCTCCGTCGCCGCCCAGGTAGTAGGTGGCGCGGGGCTGCTCGTCCTCGCCGTTGGCCACGCCCTTGAGGTAGCGGTCGAACCAGCGGATGGTGCGGGTGTCGAAGTCGTAGTCGATGGCGTTGTCGCCGTACTCCAGGTCCATGCAGTCGCGGAACGCGTTCAGCCCGTGAGGCCACGGGCCGATGATGATGCGGCGGCCGGGCACGTCGTGCTCCGTGAGGAAGCGCCACGTCTCCTGCACGCCGAGGGCGTCGCCGTCGTGCCACCCGGAGAGGATGAGCATCGGGACCTTGATGTCTTGCGCATGCATCCCGTTGTCGCAGTGGCGCCAGAACTCGTCGTACTGGTAATGCCCGGCCCACATGTCCCATGGGCCGGAGCGCTTGCCGATGGCCTGGCTGGGGATGTCCAGCAGCGGCCGCATGCGCACGACCTTCTCCGGGTCGACGGACTTGCCGCCGAACACGTCGAAATCGGTCCTGTTCGACACGGACTGCCCGAGCGTCCAGCACAGCAGCGGCCACGAGCACACGGCGCCGCCACGGCGCACTGTGTCGTAGTAGAACGGCGAGCCCACGTTCACCTCGCTGATGGCCGTCTTGAGGTTCGGGTGGCCCGTGGTGGCGGCCGCGGTCGTGGTGTAGCCGAGGTAGCTGGCGCCCCACATGCCGATGTTGCCGTCGCTCCACTCCTGCGCGGCGATCCAGTCGAACAGGTCGCGGGCGTCCTCGCGCTCGTGATAGAAGGGCACGAGCTCGCCGTCCGAGTCGGAACGACCCCGCACGTCCTGGATGACGAACGCGTAGCCGCGGTTCACCCAGTGAGTACACCGGTGCAGGTCGCGCGCCTTGCCGTAGCACGTGCGCACGACGATCGCCGGGAACCGCTGGCCCGGCCGACCGCCGGCCGGGAGGAAGACCTCGGTGGCCAGGTCGACGCCGTCGCGCGTTCGCACCGCCTGGTTGCCCAAGGGGCGGATGCCGTACTCGGCCTTCGAGAGCATCGGGTCGGTGTACTTCGCGAACGGGGTCACGCTCTCGTGACCCTCGAGTACGAGCATCTCGCTCGAGATGCGGCCCGGCATGATGAAGGCGACGACCTTGCCCGCCACGGTGACGACGTCCATGATGGGCGGCTCGCCGCGCCGCGCCCAGAGCTGGCCCGTCGTCGCCTCACCGTTCACCGTGCCGGCGAACTCGAGGTAGCGGTTGTAGCGGGCGCCGTCATCGAGCGTGACCGTGTCGCCGCTCCACGTCGCCGACTCGAACGTGCCGAGGCCGGCGTGCAACGCGGGTAGGTCGAACAGCGACTCCTGCATGCCCTTCTCGAAGGGGATGCGCTTGAGCTGCATGCGCGTCTGCGGGTCGACGCCGAGCCAGAGTAGCTCGCTGCCACCGAACGCGAACTTGCCCTCGTAGACGCCTGAGCGGTAGTGGTTGAACGTGAGCGTAGGCGGGGCTTCTGCTTCCATGCGTGTGGCCTCCGTACGTGCGGCTGTGGCGCTTCCTGCCGCGGGCTTGCTCGATGCGCCGCTCGTGGCGGCAACGGTCGGCGGGTTCAACGGTCGGACATCCGCGAGTCGATGGCGTCCCTCAGCCCGTCGCCGACCAGGGTCAGGGCGATGATCGTCAGGACGATCGCGAGGCCCGGCAGGGTCGTTATGTGCCAAGCGTCCCTGATGTAGGCGCGCCCGCTCGCGAGCATGGCGCCCCACTCCGGGGTAGGGGGTTGGATGCCGAGGCCGATGAAACCTAGGCCGCTGATGGTCATGATCCCGCCCGGGATGTACATGACGAAGCTGGCTATCACGGGCCCCATGGCGTTGGGCAGCACGTGCGCGACGAGCACGCGCGCGGTGCTCGCACCCTGGGCCCTGACGGCCGCCACGTACTCGAGGTCCTTGACGGAGAGCACCTGCGCCCGCACCAGGCGGGCCATCCCAGGCACGAAGCTCAGGCCGATGGCGAGCATGAGGTTCGTCTGGGTAGGCGCCATGATGGTCACGAACGTGATCATCAGCAGCATGGCCGGGATCGCCAGCAGCACGTCGAGGGCGCGCATGAGCAGGCTGTCGGTGCGGCCGCCGTAGGAGGCCGCGGTGGTACCGATCAGGGTGGCGGCGAGACCGGCCAGCACTACCGCCCCGATGCCGATCGTGAGCGAGATGCGGCCGCCCCACAGGATGCGCGCGAGCAGGTTCCGCCCAAGCTCGTCCGTGCCGAGCGGTCTGCCCTCGGCCGGGATCCGCAGGCGCTGGGAGACGTTCACGCCCACCACGTCGCGCTGGTAGTCGAACCAGAGCGGCGCGCTGAGGCACGCGAGGATGATCGCGGCCAGGAGGAACAGCCCCACCACGGCCGTGCGGTTGCGGCTGAGGCGCCTCCACGCCGTCCGCCACGGGTTCCGGCTCAGGTTCGTCCGCGTCAAGCGGTCGGCTCCCCGTACATGGACTCGAGCCGCGGGTCGATGACCGCGTACGAGAGGTCCGTGAGCAGGTTCGCCACCGCGATCACGACCGCGGCGATTAGCACGCCGCCCATGATCGTGGGTACGTCCTGCTGCCGCACGGCGTCGACCATCATCTTCCCGATGCCGTTGATGCCGAAGAGGATCTCGATGACCACCGCGCCGCCCACGGACTGCCCGACTAGGAGGCCGACGGAAGTGACGACGGGCAGCAGGGCGTTGCGCAGCGCGTGCTTGCGCATCACCACGCCCTGCGGGAGCCCCTTGGCGCGCGCGGTCCGGATGTAGTCCTGCCGCACCACGTCGAGCATGGACGCCCGCGTGAGGCGCGATGTCACCGTCCAACCCGCGACGGCCAGGCAGATGAGCGGCATGATGGCGGCCCGCGCGTTGTCGAGCCCGCTCGATGGGAGCCAACCGAGCTTCACCGAGAAGAGGAGGATGAGCATCAGCCCGAGCCAGAAGCTGGGCATGGCGGCGGTGAGGAGCGTCAACACCCGCATCACGTTGTCGAAGAGCGAGTTCTGCCGCACCGCCAGGGCGACGCCGAGCGGGATCGCCACGACCAGGATCAGCGTGAGCGAGCCGAACGCCAGCACGAGCGTGTTGGGCAGGCGAACGCCGATCATCTCGAGCACGGGCCGCTTGGTGGAGTACGACGTTCCGAAGTCGCCCGTGAGGACGCCGCCCATGTAGCGCGCGTACCTTACGAGCAACGGGTCGTTCAGCCCCAACTGCTCCCGCATCATCGCCAGCTCCTCCGGCTTGGCGCCCAGCCCGAGGATCAGCTGCGCCGGGTCGCTAGGGCTCAAGGAGAGGAGGGCGAAGACGAGCAGGGTGGTCGCGATGAGCACCGGGATGATGTGCGTCAAGCGCTTCAGCGCGTAGCTGGTCATGAGCTTCCCTCTACCGGGCGACCTGGGCGAGAGTCGGGGCGGGCCCCGTTGCGCGAGCCCCGCTCACCGCCTCGGGCGTCGGCGGAGCCGCGCGGCGCGCGACCCTACCGACGCCAGGCGCGTTATGCATGGGCCTTACTCGAACCGAGCGTTCCGGAACGAGTAGAGCGAGCTCGGGTACGTCTCGACTCCGACGAGCCGGGCGTCGAACGCGAACATGGCGAGCGTGCTGAACGTCGGGATGATGGGCATCTCGGCGGCCGCGATCTCTTGCACCTCGCGGGCGGCGTCGATCAGCACGGACTCGTCGACGGTGCCCTTGGCCAGCTCGTACAGCTCGTCGGCGCGCGCGTTCTGGAAGAAGGAGATGTTCTGCGAGCCGAAGCTCCCGCTCCAGTAGTTCTCGAGCGCGCTCATCGGGTCGCCCGTGATGTTGTTCCACGAGCCCGACAGCATCTGGTACTCGCCGCGCGCCATCCCCTCGAGGAAGACGCCGAACTCGAAGTTCTTGATGCTCATCTCGACCCCGATGGCGCTGAGCAGCGCCTGGTACGTCTCGGCCACGGACGTGTTGCCGCCGTACGTCCACATGTCGAACCTGAGCGGGTTGGACGGCCCGTAGCCTTCGGCCTCGAGCAGCTGCCTGGCCTTCTCCAGGTCGAAGGTCGGCAGGTTAGGGGAGGCGTAGTAGGTGGAGAACATGGGGGGAGTCATGCTGTAGATCACGGTCGAGCCGCCCTGGACGACCGCCAGGCCTTCCTTGTCGGTGGCGTACGCCATGGCGAGCCTGACGTTGGTGTTGTCGAACGGCGCCTTCTGGGTGTTCATGGAGATGAAGGCGGTGTTGGTGGTCTTCTGCTGGATGACGTTCAGGCGCGGGTTGCTCTCGGCGCGCGCCAGGTCGTGGTACGTGATGGCGGCGAACTGCGCCTCACCCGTCTCGGCGGCGATGTACCGGTTGGCGTCCTCGGGGATGGTCCTGAACACGATGCGGGGGATGGCGGGCGCGGCGAACGGGTAGTCGGCCCATGCCGTCAGTTCGAGCCTGTCGCCCGGCACGAAGTTGCTGACGACGTACGGACCGGTGCCGATGGGCTTGTTGGCGAAGTCCACGCCCGGCGTCTTGCTGTACGCCTCGTTGAGGACGTGCGCGGCGGCCATCAGCGCGCGGATGGTGGAGCTGTTCGGTGCCACCAGCTTGATGGTGACCTCGGACTCGCCCGTCACCTCGGTCGAGGCGATGTTGTTCATCACCGAGGCGAGCCGCGGTACGTCGCGCAGGCGCTCGATCGAGAACACGACGTCCTGGACGGTGAGAGGCACGCCGTTGTGGAAGACGAAGCCGTCCCCGACGGTCAGCTTGAACGTCGTGGCGTCCACGAACTCCCAGCTCGTCGCCACGGCGGGAGCGAACTCGAAGTTCGCGTCGATGCCTATGATCCGGTCGTAGACGTGGCCCATGGCGGTCGTGGTGTTGGCGAAGTTCGCGACGGCCGGGTCGAGCGTGTTGCCGATGGCGGTGACGGCGACCACCAGCTCCGTAGGCGTGGCGTTCTGCGCGGTCGCGCTCGTGAAGGCGAGCAGGACGGCGAAGAGGGCCGGCAGAGCGAAGGTGGGCCGCCTGCGAGGTGCATGGTGGGGCGTAGGGGCTGTCGTCATGTTCTCGTTGCTCCGTTTCACTTGGGACTCCTCCTGGACCTCGTTCGCTATCTTCGGTCGTAAGCTTCTTGCCGGGCAGGACCGGCTACCGCCGGCACAGGCGTGGGTTCGGGCGCGGCTCGCGGGTCCGCCGCCATCGAGGATGGGGCGGCCGCCCTCGTCTCGAGCGGGTTCCGAACATCAGCCGCACACCTCCCGCAGTACCCTCAGCCAGTTGCCGCCCAGGACCTTGGCGGCGTCCTCATCGCCGTACCCGCGGGCAAGCAGGCCGGCGGTGACGTTGGGGAACTCGCGGTAGTCCTTCAGGCCGTGGATCCACTCCGTCGAGGGCCCGTCACCCGGAGCGAAGCCGATCGTCGGCGCTATCAGGCGCTTGAACTCCAAAGCCATCCACTTCGTCTGCGGCATGGGCCAGTCGGTGCCGATGCCGACGCTGTCGATGCCGACGAGGTCGACGATGTGATCGACGTGGTCGAGCACGTGGTCGAGGGTGGAGTTATGTGGGTCCGGTGCCACGAACCACGGCATGGCGAAGACGCCGATGACGCCGCCCGTCTCCGCGATGGCACGTATCTCGGCGTCGCTCTTGCAGCGGTCGTGCGCGTAAACGGCGGAGGCGCCCGTGTGCGTGGCCACCACGGGTCGCTCCGAGCGGGCGCACGCGTCGAGCGTCGTCTGCCGCCCGCAGTGCGACGTGTCGACGACGACGCCGAGCTCGTCGCACTTGGCCACGAACTTCATCCCGAAGCGGCTGAGGCCGGCGTCGTTCGGCTCCATGCAGCCGGCGCCGATCAGGTTGTGGTTGTTGTACGTGAGCTGCTGGACCCGCAGACCGAAGTCGTAGGCGAGCTCGAGGAGCCCCAGGTCCTTGCCGTACCCTTCCGCCTCCTGGCTGGTGACGATCCCCGCGCGCTGGCCGTTCGCGTGCGCCCGCTCGATCTCTGCGGCCGTGCGCGCCTTGACGAGCCAGGGCTTGTGGTCGAACTCCTCCTGGACGCTGACGATGCTGAGCATGAGCGAGTCCTGCGTCCGGATGGAGAGCTGGCGGCACGCGGCCGTGATGCCGCTCTTGGTCCAGCACTCCTCGTACAGGTCCGCGAGCTTGCCGTTCGTGTACCAGCGGCGGACCAGCTCGCCGGCGTAGCGCACCTGCTCGGCCTCGTCGCCCGGGCGCGCGCCTTGCGCGAGCGCCAGGAGCTCGCCCTCGAGCTCCTCCGGCAGGGAGTAGGTGCCGATCGGGCCCTGGAAGAGCATGTCGATGACGATGCTGTTCTCGTGCAGGGCGCGGGCGTGGTCGAGTTGGGCGTCGGTGAGCGCCGGATGCTTCATGCGGACGGCTCCCTTCCAGAGCCGCTCTGCAGCGCGGCGAACACGTGATCGGCGGCCAGCAGGTCCTGCACCGCCTGGCCGAGCGACTCGAAGACGGTTATCTCGGTCGGGCCCGTCCTGCCGGGCAGGTCCCCGGCCAGGACGCTCCCGACCTCGCCGAGCACGTGGCGCTCCGTGACCGCGCCATCCGCGATGGCGAGCAGGAGGTCGCCCGCCTCCTCGAGGGCTGCCGGCAGCCAGTCCACGAAGACCCTGCCGGCGGCGACCAGGTCGCTCGCCAGCTCGCGCGCCTTGGGGGTGCACGAGCCGACGGCGTTGACGTGGGCGCCAGGTTTCACGTCGGAGGCGAAGAGGATCGGCTCCGTGGCGGCAGTGACGGTGCAGATGATGTCGGCCGCTGCCGTCGCGTCTGCCACGCGTGCGCAGGCCGTCACCGGGAGTCCGGTCTGCTCGCGCGCGTACTGGGCGAAGGCCTCGACGCGCTCGGAGCGGCGGTCCCATACGGTCAGCGCGCTCAGCTCCCTGACGCGCGCCATGGCCTTCAGGTGCTGGCGCGCCTGCACGCCGGTGCCGAGGATGGCGAGTCGGGTCGCGTCGGTCCTAGCCAGCGCGTCGGTCGCCGCGGCCGAAGCGGCGGCGGTCCGTACGGCGGTGACCTCCTCGGCATCGACGATGGCCTTGACTGCGCCAGTCCTCGCGTCGAACAGCAGGATCAGCCCTTGGTGCGACGGCCGCCCCCGCTGGTAGTTCTCGGGGAAGACGCTCAGGACCTTGACGCCCGCGACCCCGGCTTCCGGGTCGTAGGCGGGCATCATCCCTAGGACGTTGCGTTCGTCGAGGCGCAAGACTGGGCGGACCATCTGCCGCGCCTGGCCCGTGCCGAGCGCGATGAGGGCGGTCCGCATGAGGCCGATGCAGGTGCCCATGTCTAGCAGCGCCGCGACCTGCTCGCCGGTGACGAACTGGGGCGTAGCGACGGACTCGGCGCTCGAGCCGTTCCGGCCCACGCTGGGCGAATGCGTGGTTAGCGCTGTCAGTAACTCTTCTGGCATCGCGTCTCCTACCGGGAGGAAGGGTAAGCGCGGATGTGGCTGTCTGTATACTGACCGGAAGGTGTCCCGAAGTGGCGCCGCAGCGCCGGGCCTACCCCTCCGGATGGATAGATCCGGCAGAGCGCGGCAGCTTCGGCGGCCGCACGCCCACGGGGCCCCGCGGTCCGCACCCTTGGGCAAGGGGAGAGGCTAGAGATGTTCAAGCTGGGCGTGGTCGGTCACCGCGACACCCTGCAAGTCGTACGCGGCATCGTGGAGGAGTACTTCGACGACGTCGTCGTCGTGCCCGAGGAGTTCGGCAACGACGACGACATCGCCGACGCGGTCGAGCGCATCGCCAACCTGCAGGCCCGGTGCGACGGGATCCTCTACTCCCGCAGGGATCCGTACCTGTTGGTAGCGGGACGCCTCCACCATGCCGTGCCCGTCCGCTACGTGGACGTGGACAGCTCCGACCTCCTGATCAGCGTCCTGGCCGCCACGGTGCAGTTCGGCTCGGTGCCGGACTGCATCAGCGTCGACTCGTTCGATACCCCGGCCGTCGCGGCCGCGCTGGGCAGCGTCGGCATCGCGGAGGAGCGCATCACGATCCGCTGCGTCAGCGTGGCGGCCGGCCGTGACGGGTTCGTGAACGCGACCTTGCAACAGCACCTCGACAACCATGCCGCCGGCGCCCGGCTCTGTATCACGAACATCACGGACGTGCACCACTCGCTGCTCGGCCTCGGGGTTCCCAGCACCCTGATCAGCCCGGCGGTCGAGTCGTTCGTCCACGAGATACGCAACCTGATGCTGCGCCACCAGGTCCGCGTGCAGGACGCGACGGGACTCGCGATAATGCACATCCACCTGCAGTACAAGGAGAGGTACCGCTATCATGGCACCATGCCCATCCGGGAAGTCGACGACCTCAGCAAGGTGGCCAAGCTGATCGCCGTCTTCGCGGAGGAGGTGGACAGCGCCATGTTCCAGCTGAGCCGGTGGGAGTACCTGATCCTGTGCAGCCGCTCGCTGCTCGAGAACGCCACGGACCGCTTCGCGAACATCGGCATCATGCGCGACATCACCATGGAGACGACGTTCGACGCCGCGATCAGCATCGGCTGCGGGCAGACCGTGAAGCAGGCCGAGGCGAACGCGTTCAACGCTTTGAACGAGGGGCTGACGCTGACGGGCACGCGCGCGTTGGTCGTCGTCGACTCGGGCGAGCTGCTCGGCCCGATCAAGCCGAAGAGCGAGCGGCACCCGGACCAGAGCAGCGTGGAGGTGAACCTGACCAGGATAGCGGGGGAGACCGGTGTCGGCACGCAGGTCCTGAACCGCCTCTACGAGCTCACGGTGTCGCGCAACACCAGCCTGTTCACCTCGGCGGAGCTGGCCGGGCTCCTGGGCGTGAGCACCCGCACCGTGAACCGCGTCGTCGGGCGGCTCTTGCGGCACGGGTACGCTGCGGTCGAGGGCAAGGACCTGACGCAGGGTTTCGGCCGGCCGGCCCGGGTGTTGCGGGTCAGGTTATGAGCGAGCTACGGCGCGCGCCACAACTCGAACCTGCCCGTCGCCAAGGCTTCCTCGGCGACTATCTCGTCCATGGACCCGTGCCAGGCGCTCGAGTACTGCCAGGCCCTCAGGTACCACGGACGGTCCCGTAGCTCGAGGCGCAGCCCGGCCGGTTGCGGGACGCCGTACTGCGGCTGCAGGTAGCGTTGGCTGTCGGAGCCGTCGACGATCCCGGAGACCTCGATGCCGGCGCCACCGTCGATGCTCAGCGTCCCCGAGACGGCGTACTTGCGGGCGTTCACGTACTGGGCGGTGGCTGCTAGCTCCAAGGCGTAGTACTGACCGACGGCGTAGTCGCGTACGACACTAAAGTCGTTCGCCCCGACCAGCTGGGAGCCGGCGATGAGGAAACGGCCGTCGGTGCTCCAGAGCGAGGTTCCACTGCGCGTGTGGGGGAACCGTGCCAACGGACCGCCGGTGGCCGCGTCGACTACGGTCACGGTGTAGAGGTCGTGCTGGGGAGTGAGCGACGCGAGCCCGACCTGGGTCCCGTCGGGGCTGAGGCTTTGCAACCAGGTCTCCTCCGGCGCGCCCAGGGGCAGTTCGGTGGCTCCGCCCGCTATGTCGAACAGCTCGACCTTGTCTGCCGACCCGACCGCCAGCCGCCGTCCGTCCGCGCTGAAGGCGAACTGCGGTCCGCGGCTCCAGCCGAGCGGTCCTTCGCGCTCGAATACGACCTCGTAGGTGGTGGTGTCCCAGACCCTCAACGCGTAGCCGGCGGCCGAGACGCTGGAGGCGGACACCAGGAGCGTGCCGTCGGCGCTGAAGGCGATCGGCCCGGCCTCGTCACCACCCGTCTCCAGCTCGCGCACGAGCGCGCCGGTCGTCGTGTCGAGGACGAGGACGTAGGGGGTCCGGCCGCCGACCGCCAGGGTCTCGCCCGCGGGGCTGAGAGCCAGTCGCTCGAGTACGCATTCATCGCATGCCGCCGGACGCTCCGCGAGGTCGAAGGTCCTGATCAGCCTGCCGTCACGGCCGCTCCAGAGGCCCACGGCGCCGTTAACGATGCCAGCGACGAGCGTTCCGAGGCCGTCGACGCTCAGGGCGACCTGCCAGATCTCCTCGTCCCAGATCGGGTCCAGGGTCGCGATCGGCTCGGCGGTCTCCGGGTGCCACAGGTCGACCGCGTCCGGCCAGCCGGTGGCGAGCAAGGAAGCGTCGCCCGCGAGAGCCGTGGCAGTCGGCACGCTGCGGGTGTCCACGAAGCCCAGGTAGGCGCCGCGTAGGATCCGCGGATCCGTGTCGAAGTCCAGACGGTCGGGGCGTAGGGGCCTCGGGCAGCCGGTGAGCGCAAGGGTCAACATAGCGACGAGGACGCCCGCCAATGAGCGGCGGACACGCCTGTCGGGGGTCGTCCGCCTTGCGCTTGCCGGTCGTGCGACTCGAGGTGCCATGGCTGATCCTAAGGCCGCTATAGGCCGTTTTGGGCGGCCGTTCACGGCATGGTTGACAATGCGAGATGGACTGTCGTGGTTGACGTGTTATCAAATGTTTTTGGGAGCTTTCGCACGAGTCGGCGATGAGCCAAGCGCAGTCGGCTCGCAACGGACGTTCCCGGAACGGAGTGGGCCGGCCGAACGACGACATGCGCGGGACGACTCGGTAGGTGACCTCATAGAGCTGGGACAAGGCCTCACCGGGCACGGCGGGCGGTGCGGAGCCTGTCCCGCGCTCTAGAAGCTCTTGAACGCCAAGCCGTGCTCGGCCAAGGACTCTCGCAGCAAGCGGACGGCCTTAGGGCCGACGCCGTGCAGGCCAAGCAACTCCGACTCCGATCTCCGTGCCACATCGTTAAGAGAGCCGATGCCGGCCGCCAGCAGGGCCCGCGTCGCCGGTCTCCCTATGCTCTTAGGCAAGGCACGCGCACCCGTCCCGGCCGCGCCGCCATGCGCGGCCAGTCGTGCCTTCACGAGCGCCGCGGGCGCCTTGCTCAGCCACGACTTCTCCACGAGCGAGTTCAGCTCCATGCCGTTGACGGCGGCCAGTGGGACCCGCACGCCGATCGCCTTGCCCGAGCGCGTGATCCTCTCGGCGCTGGGGAAGCGCGTCAGGGCCTGCTCGGTGAGCTCGTCCGTCAGCGCGAGTTGCACGAACCCATCGTTGGTCAGCGACACGAACCCCTTGCCTCGCACCTTGAACGCGAGCGCGCCGAAGTGCGTGCCCTCTTCGACCTCCGGCAGTGAGAGGGCGGTCTTGCGGAGTTGCGCTTTGGTCGTCATGTTGCCGAGACCTCCTTGGCGATGACGTTGGTCGCTACGCGGCCGGTAGTGGTGTCATCTTGGGCCTGTGTCCCGGTCGTCCACGCCCGTGCGACCGCCGACGCTGCTGCCCTCGTCGCTGGCGCCGACGGCGATCCAGGAAGCCGACATCAGGATGACCTGCGAGATGAGGTTGAACCAGATCATCAGGCCGATGATGGCCGCGAAGGACGCGAGCAGCGGGTTGCTCCCGGAGGCGACCAGCAGACGGCTCCCCAGCACTTTGAGGACCCCGAGGCCGGTGGCGCCCATCAGCACGCCGCCGAGCAGGCGTCTGGCTGGGATGGGGATGCCCGCCAGCACGCGGAACAGGCTCGCCAGCGCAACGGTGTCGAAGAGGAACATCACGACGAGGCCGAGTCCGCGGGCGGCGAGGTCCGTGGCCGACCAATGGAAGTAGGCGCCGAAGGTCCCGAGCGCCCGGGTGCCCACGAGCGTGAGCCCTGCGGAGACGAGCACAGCCAGGCCGAACGCGAAGGCGTGTCCGACGTCCTGTAGGCGCAGGATCAGGGGGTTGGTCCTTGGCCCGGGCAGTCCGAAGATCGTGCGGATGGCGGCGCGGGTCGCGGCCAGCCAGCCGAGGGCGGTGAGGAGGAGGCCGACGGAGGCGACCGCGCCCGTCCAGCTCAGCACCGGCGCCGCGAGGAGGGCGCTGGCCTTGACGAGCCCGTCGCCGTCGCCGATGTCTATCAGGCCGGGGACCGCGCTGTTGATGAACTCGAAGACAGCGTTGCTGAGCCTCGGCTGCGCCTGGAGCACGAGGCCGCCGATGGAGAAGCCCAGCCACAACGCGGCGAACGCCGCGAAGATCGAGTGGAACGACAGCCCGGCGGCCAGCAGCGGTCCGCGGTTCAGGCTGTAGTTGTGCAGGACGCGCATCGGCCGCAGCCGGTATAACGCCGCGACCGCCCCGCTCGCGCGGGTGGCCAAGCGGCTGCGGCTTGCGGCGCCCGTGAGGGCGGTACCGACGGTGGCGACGCCATCCTTGCCGGCCGCGGTCCCCGGACCGGTCGCCGGCTCTGCAGGTTGGTGGTCTCGAGGCTCCCGAGCCATGGGGCAGGGTACACGGTCGGGCCCGGAGCGACCGGACCCGCGCAGGTCGGCCGGCCCCGGACCGCCGGGTCGGACCGCGCCTAGCGCCTCGCTGCAAAGCCGGTTCCTCGACACGCGCCTCCGGGTCGCGCCCTGGTGGGCCTATCATGGCGCCCATGAACGAGTTCCTCGACGTAGCCATCGCGGCGGCGCAGGCGGCGGGGCGCATCCACCGCTTCTACGCCGCCGACGCCGACAAGCAGGTCGACACCAAGGCGAACTTCGCCGACATCGTCACCAAGGTGGACAAGCTCAGCGAGGCGCGCATCCGCGAGGTCCTGAGCGGGGCCTTCCCCGACCACGCGATCCTCGGCGAGGAGGGGGGAGAGAAGGGCGCCGCCGGAGCCACTCACCGCTGGATAGTCGACCCGCTGGACGGCACCACCAACTACGCGGCGCGCTTCCCGTTCTACTGCGTCTCGGTCGCCCTCGAGATCGAGGGCACGGTAGAGGTCGGGGTCGTGCTCGACAGCGTGCGCGACCGGCTCTACACGGCCGTGCGGGGCCAGGGCGCGCGCGTCGACGGCGGCCCGATCGCCGTCACGGGCACGACGGAGCTCCGACAGGCCGTCGTCTCGACTGGCTTCAACGCCGTCGAGGACGACATCCGCGAGAACCTGGGCGCCTTCGCCCTTGGCCTGAGGGAGGCGCGGGCGGTGAGGCGCGCCGGTGCGGGCGCGCTCGACCTCTGCCTGGTGGCATGCGGCAGCGCCGACGCCTTCTGGGAGCTGACGCTCAACCCGTGGGACGTGGCGGCCGGCACCCTCATCGTGCGGGAGGCGGGCGGCAAGGTCACGGACGAAAACGGCGCGGAGTACGACATCCGCCACCCCGCGCTCGTGGCCAGCAACGGCCACCTGCACGGGCAGCTGCTCGACCTGCTCAAGCGGGGAGGGGTTAGGGAGCGATGAACGAAGTGAACGCGAGCAAGGCGGGCCGCTTCATGCTGGGCGGCGAGGTGGGGGTGAACCGCCTCGGGTTCGGAGCCATGCGCGTCACGGGTCCGGGCGTCTGGGGCCCGCCCGAGGACCCCGAGGAGTGCCTGGCGACTCTGCGCGACGTGCCGGAGCTGGGTATCGACCTGATCGACACCGCGGACTCCTATGGGCCACTCGTCTCAGAGCCCATGATCGCCGAGGCGTTGTATCCGTACCCCGACGGGCTCGTGATCGCCACGAAGGGCGGCCAGGCACGCCCGGGCCCGAACCGGTGGGTGCCGCTGGGGCGACCCGAGTACCTCATCCAGCAGGTCCAGATGAGCCTGAGGCTCCTGCGTGTCGAGCAGATCGCGTTGTGGCAGCTCCACCGCATCGACCCCAAGGTGCCCCGTGACGAGCAGTTCGGCGCCATCAGGCAGATGCTCGACGAGGGCTTGATCCGCCTCGCCGGCCTGAGTGAGGTCGGGATAGAGGAGATCGAAGCCGCGCGCAAAGTCTTCCCGGTGGCCTCCGTGCAGAACCGTTACAGCTTCACGTACCGGCAGCACGAGGCCGTCCTCGACCACTGCGAGGCGCACGGCATCGCCTTCATCCCGTGGCGCCCCATCGAGGGCGGCGGGCCGACGAACGACGACTCCCCACTAGCCGCGGCCGCTCGGCGCCACCACGCGACCCCCGCGCAGGTCGCCATCGCGTGGCTGCTCAAGCGCAGCCCCGTCGTGCTGCCCATCCCCGGCACGTCCAAGCGGGCGCACCTCGTGGAGAACGTGGCTGCGGCGGGCATCGAGCTGAGCCAGGAGGAGTTCGAGGCCATCGGGCGGGCGGGTGGTCGCGGCTAGGCTGGAAGGTAAACAGGCCGGTGAAACGTTGCTCAGACCGTGGCGGTCTGCCACTTGATCTTGCGAAACGTTACTTCCGGTGCGTCTGCGAGCGATGCCCCAGCTTGATTGCCACGATGACTAGCCGTTCATCCTCGATGGACGTGATGACCCGGTAGTCGCCGATGCGGTACCTCCATAGACCTGACTCGTTGCCACGGAGGGGCTTGCCGCGAACACGAGGATCCTCTAGGCGGCACAAATCGTTCAGGTAGTCGCGTACTCGGCGTTGAACGTCGGGGCTGAGCCTCTGGGCGGAGCGTTCGAAGGCCGGTGTCGTGACCAGCCTCCAGCGGATCATTCGTCGAGCTTAAGTTCGGCCCAGAACTCTGCCGCTGGCCTGCTGGGCCGTCCTTGAGCTATCCATTCCTTGACGGCCTCCTCGGCCCAATAGATCTCCTCGAGTTCATCGAGATGCGCACGGATAGCTTCGCGCACGTAGTACGTCTTGGAGCGACCGGTTCTCGCTGCGAGAGCGGTCAGCCGGGCCTCGCTATCGGCGTCCAGGCGGATGGAGAGCGGCATAGGGCTACCTCCTGCGATACAAGTATCGCACACTCGCGGGCGTGACTCGATCTGCTTGGACCTCTGCTTGTCCATGAGCAAAGATGGCGGCATGCGTTTAGTGTCTCCAGCGAGGAGTCGCACCGGCCATTCGAACTAGGCGGTTGCCAAGCGAACGTCGGTTCGCCGCACTGGTGATCTGCTCGGGCGCGGCGTGACGGTGTCCACGCACGGCCTGCGGCTTGCACCGCCGCTATCCTTAACCATGGCATCAGCCGAAACGCTGGTCAGGAGCATCTGCCGGTCGTTCCCCGAGGTCGAGGAGCGCCCCAGCCACGGCCATCCGGCCTGGTTCGTGCGCGGTAAGAAGCAGTTCGCGGCCTTCCACGCGACCCATCACGACGTCCTCCGCCCGCACCTGTGGTGCGCGGCGCCTCGAGGAGCGCAGGAGGCCCTGGTCGCCGCCTATCCAGAGCGGTACTTCCGCCCACCGTACGTAGGCCATCGGGGCTGGCTCGGGCTTTACCTGGATGGTGGGATAGACCAGCACGAACTCCAAGGAGTGTTGACCGAAGCCTACCGGGCCGTATGCCCTCCCGGCCTGCTCGCCCGGTTCGACGAAGACGCGAGAGCATGAACCTCGCAGAGGCCGAACGCCTGATCGTGCGGGGCGTGGTCGGCCGGGCTGGTGGAGTCTGGGCCGACCTCGGGGCCGGCAGCGGGACGTTCACGCGAGCGCTGGCGAGCCTCCTCGGACCGGGCTCTACCGTGCACGCCGTCGACCGCGACGTCCGTGCCCTGTCCGAGCTCGTCGGTGATGAGCCCCGCAGCGCTGGGGCGAACGTGGTGCCGTTGGAGGCCGACTTCCGGGAGCCGCTTCCGGTTGGAGACTTGGACGGCATCGTGATGGCGAACTCCCTGCACTTCGTCGAGCGCGGCTCACAAGGCGAGGTGCTCGCGCGCGTCGCGGGCCACCTCAAGGGCGGCGGGGTGCTGATCCTCGTGGAGTACGACCAGACCCAGGGCTCGGCCTGGGTGCCGTTCCCCGTGCCGCCCGGTCGCTTCGCAGACATCGCCGTGTCTGCCGAGCTCAGTGTGCCGACCGAGATCGGCCGGCGCAGGTCGCGGTACGGCCCGACGGACATCTACGCCGCGGTGGCGTCGAAGGTGGGCCTGCACTAGCCGAAGCATGATTCCAGCGCCGCGGAGCCCCGCACGCACGCCGACAGCGGCGAACTGGCCCGCCACTGACGCCGTGAGCCTAGAAGGCGCCCGATCGACGGCCTCATGAACCCGATACTATGCGGACTAGGCAGACAGCCTACGACCGCGGCGCCCGGGATCCGGGGGCCTCACGTTGGGAAGGAGCAGCAATGGACGGCTTCGGCCTCCTGACCGTCGTTCTGGTGATAGTCGCTCTCGCCATCCTGTTCTCTGGTATCAAGACGGTACCCCAAGGCGAGCAGTGGACCGTGCAGCGCTTCGGCCGTTACGTGCAGACGCTCACCCCGGGGCTCAGGTTCATCGTCCCCCTCATGGACCGCATCGGCAAGCGGCTTAGTGTCATGGAGCAGGTGCTGGACGTGCCGGCCCAGACGGTGATCACGCGCGACAACGCGGCTGTCGTCACGGACGGCGTGGTGTTCTTCCGCATCGACGATGCCGCCAAGGCCGCGTACCAGGTGCAGCAGCTCCAGAACGCCATCATCAACCTGACGACCACGAACCTACGGAGCGTGATCGGGGCCATGGACTTAGACGAGACGCTCTCCAACCGCCAACGCATCAACGAGACCCTCATGGGCGTCGTGGACGAGGCGACCAAGCCGTGGGGCGTGAAGATCATCCGCATCGAGATCCGCGACATCCGCATGTCCACCGAGTTGCAGGATGCGATGAACCTCCAGATGACGGCCGAGCGGCGGCGGCGCGCCACGGTGACGGAAGCCAACGGTCGGCGCGAGGCGGCGGTCCTGGAAGCTGAAGGGGAGAAGCAGGCCCAGATCCTCCGTGCGCAGGGTCTCCGCGAGGCCTCGTTCCTCGAGGCCGAGGCCCGGGAGCGGGCCGCCGAGGCCGAGGCGAAGGCGACGGCCACGGTCTCCGAGGCCATTCGGGACGGTGACGTGCGGGCGGTGCAGTACTTCGTCGCCAAGGAGTACGTGGCGGCGCTGCAGGCGGTCGGCTCCGCGCCCAACAGCAAGGTCGTGCTCCTCCCGGTGGAGGCGACGGGCATCACGGGCGCCGTCGCTGGCGTGACCGAGCTCCTCCAGGGCGTGAAGTCGGGATGAGCTGGCTGTTCGACACGCCGTGGCTCTGGTGGATAGCCGGCGCCGTCCTGGTCGGCCTCGAGCTTGCGGCCCCCGGCGTCTTCCTCCTCTGGATCGGGCTGGGCGCGGCCGCCACCGGCGTGGTCCTGGCGCTGTGGCCTGCGCTGCCGTTGACGTGGCAGCTCCTGCTGTTCGCTGCGCTCATGTTCGCTTCGCTCGCGGCCGGCGTCGCCGTGCAGAGGCGGGCCAACCGCGCGGGGCCGCAGCTCAACCAGGAGCTCCAGGGACTGGTCGGACAGCGCCTACAGAGCCTGGTGACGTTCGAGCACGGACGGGGGAGGGTACGGGTCGGCGACTCCAGCTACGCGGCCGAGGCGCGAGAGCCGGTGGCGGCGGGGGAGGTCGTCGAGGTCGTAGGAGTGGACGGGACGACGCTGCGCGTGAGGCCGGCCGGCCGTTCTTGAGCTCTGGATGTAGCGCCGGGCACAGCGTGGCCTACCTAACCTAATGAGCGCGGCTCGCGCTAAGCCTAGATTCGCGGCTAGAGCCGGTCTGCCGATGTCGAATGGGCGGGCTCTACGTCGGTGCGGCTGAAGTCCGAGCCAACGTATTGTCCTTGGCGCTGCTCCCAGTCACCACCGGTCCCTTGTAGGTGCCCACGCCATCGTTGATAACAATCATGCCTCGACCTGAATCGGGGTAATCGTTTAGAAGGCGGCTCGATTTCAGAGTCGGCCGTGCCGCCAATACCCGGGCGCACGTGCGAGATGTGCGACAGCGTAGACGAGGATGCCGTCTTCGACCGGGCGATAGACGACCGCATAGGGAAAGCCCCTGACGAGAACCCTCCGTACTCCGAGACTCATCGCGACTTCCTCACTTCGTAGATCGGCGCGCTTCAGCAATTACGTTCTCAGCAGAGTAGGTGGCGAGCTCACCGCGATCGAAAGCGTCGACTCTACGCTCGATCTCGGCGCTCCACTCCTTCTCGACAGCCGGATCCATCGGGTGTAGGGATTCCAGGATGGCTTGGACTAGGCTCGCGCGGTCTTCGCTACTTAGAGACCTGGCGTCCGCCTCGACATTCTTTAACGATACTGGCACTCTTGGCCTCCCTTAGCGGTGAGCTCAGTAGACAGGATTCGCACCACTTC
Organism: Trueperaceae bacterium; assembly: GCA_023954415.1. Taxonomy (NCBI): domain Bacteria; kingdom Thermotogati; phylum Deinococcota; class Deinococci; order Trueperales; family Trueperaceae; species Trueperaceae bacterium. The sequence continues at coordinate 188,011 of JAMLIB010000006.1, read as the reverse complement.
CCTCAATAGGTAGAAGCCTAGTGTGCGCTCACGCCGCCACCCATGCTGCAGACAACACTGCATCCTGTGCAAGTCGTCGGGGTCGACGTGATACTTGAATGAGGGGGTGAGCGATGCTAGTAGGTGGGTGTTCTTGCGATGTCTTGCTATGTCGATCGGTCGCTCGCGTTGCACATTCCGCATGGACCTGAACGCGCCAAGCCCTATTCGCTTCGCTCGCGGCTGGCGTCGGCGTGCAGAGGCGAGCCAACCGCGCGGAGCCGCAGCGGTCCATGTAGCGGCCGACCTAGCCGGCGCGGACCGCCAGTTCGCGGCTACAGCGGGTCTGCTGGGGTCGAATAGGCGGGCTCCACGTCGGTGTGGCTGAAGTCCGAGCCGACGAACAGTAGGGGCAAGCTTGTCGCGGCTGCCAACGCGTAAGAGAAGCAGTCGCCGAGGTTGAGCTGGGCGGGGTGCCCGCTGCCTTTACCGTAATCGGCGTACGCGCGACTCGCGATCTTCGACTGCTCCTCGTCGAACGACACGATCTCGACGTTCCAGGCCCGTAGCAGGCGACTTACCAGACGAACTTTCTCCGGTGGCAGGCGGCGCGTGATGACGGCGTTGAGCTCCACCGCGGTGGCCGCGGACATGCGAGGTGCTGCCTGGGCGGCTATGAGCTCTTCCAGGCGCTCAGCGCCAGCCTCGCCTCGGATGATCGCCAAGATCGCCGACGTGTCGAGGATCATCTGGGAAGGCCGGCTTCATCGTAGAGTTCCGACTCCGCGGATCGCAGTTCGCTGCGGGTATCTTCGGAGAGGTCGTCGCGGATCCGGTTCAGCAGGGCAGAAGCGGTTCGGAGCTTCGCCTCCTTGGTCGCAGAGCCGTTCGCATGGTCTGCGTCGAGCGCGGCGAGCCGTTCGATGACGGCGGCCTCCACGGCTTGCGTTTGGGACGTGCCCGTGCGCTCAGCGAGCTCGCGCACCAAGGCTGTGGTCCTGGGGTTCTTGATGTTGAGGCTCATGGTAGAAGTCTACCAAATCTTGGTAGACGGTAAAGAGTGAGACGAGGACAGAGTCTTGTGGAGGCACCTCAAGATGCCCCGGTCTGCTTCTCGGTGACTCGCCGGGAAAGCCGGGCTGGTTGACCCTGCTACGCGGGGCACGTGACCAGCGAGCTACTTGACGGTAGGGGGGTCCGGGCTCTCCGGGCTCACCACCTCGGCCCTCAGTCGGATCCCCAAAGCGATCAGTACCTTCATGACGGTTGCCAGGCTCGGGTTTCCCTTCTCGCTGAGCGCGCGGTAGAGGCTCTCGCGGTTCAGGCCAGCCGCGGCCGCGACCTCGGTCATTCCTTTGGCACGGGCAATGTCTCCGATGACACGCGATAGGCCTCGAATGTCCTCGGGGGACTCTTCGAGCCAGACGTCTAGGTACCCCGCGCGATCCTCCGGCGTCTGCAAGTAATCGATAACGTCGTACGGGAGAAGCCCAAGCTCCTCTATAGCCTTCTTGCTGGGAATCGCCATGCCTACGCCTCCCGAAACAGGCGACTCAACTCCGTCGCCTTTGCGATGTCTCTGGTCTGGGTGCTCTTGTCCCCACCTGCGAGTAGAACCAGGCGGCTCGAACCGTGGAGCGAATAGTAGACGCGGTAGCCGGGGCCAACGTCGATCTTCAACTCGAACAACCCCTTCCCTAAGTACCGATGCGAGCCCGGGTGACCCTCGATGAGCCGGTTGATCCGCCGGAGAATCCTCCACCGACCTTCAACGTCGGCCAGACCCTCTAACCAGGCCCGGTACTCGCGGGTAGACTCAAGGCGCATCCCGCAAACGTAGCCTATAGGCTACATCAGATCTGCGGCGAGCTCGTCAGCTGCCGGGCTTCTTTAGGCTTCTATCCTTGCCCGCACTCCTGCAGACGCGATTGAGACCGGACTGGAGCCGGCGCCGAACGCCCTCTTAGAGAAACCGTGGCGCCGCGCGGTCGCTTGAGGCGGTCAAGGGTCAGTTCACACCAATTCGCCACTCGTCCGGGATTCTTAGCGCTTCGAAGGCATCCAATTCCATGAGGAAGTACTGACGGTCCCCGGGATAGCCTTTGTCCTTAGGCGAAACGCAGTGCACGATGATGTGCTCGTCTGCCAAGCCACGCGCCAGGTCGAACTCGAGGTCGAAGATGTTGAGCCACACCTGTCTCAGATCGCTGTCCTCAAGATCGGATTCCAGCACATCTTGCTCGTCGACTCGAACCGGAAAGGATTCCTTCGGGAGTATCGAAAGCGAAGCTGATGATGACCACTCGTAAGTCGTTGACAGGCCGGAAATAGTCGACGGGTTCCTTGGCCAACTGCCAGAGCGGAGTCTTATGCGAGATGTTACGAGCATTGTTGCTACGGAACAGAGTTGCCGAGAGCGGGTGGCCGTGGCCGTCAGAACCCGCGACCTCACCGTCAAACAATCCCCGGTTCACCGCCTCATGTACGAACTGGCCAAGAGTGTAGATCGCGATAGGCGGTTGATCGCTATCGGCTACGACAGTAAATGCCGAGTCTTCACCATCCTGGACTAGGTAACCAAAGGCTCTAAGAAGGCTCACGAAGCTCTCCACGCTTTCATAGTGCTTATCATCGTATGGATCCCGATCGAAAGGATTCTGGTCATCGTCGTTCGTTGGGTCAGCCATGCTAGACGATAGAACGTTTGCGCATCGAATGCAGATTCCATCCATCGAGTTGCGCCGGCAACAGCGGCAGCTGACGCGGACAGTCGACATCAGCCGACCGGCCTGGATATTCAGTGGTTTCTAGGGAGTCGAGTTCGACTCCCCCGAGGCGGCACATTCGCGTTCGCGCCGAACCAGCGGATGGTGCGGGTGGCGCAATCGTAGTCGATGGCGTAGTTCCCGTACGCCAGGTACTTGCAGTCGCGGAAGGCGTTGGGCGCGTGCGGCCACGATCCCGAACGCTTCCCGACGGCCGGGGGCGTTCCAGCGACGGCTCCCTACATCGAAGTCGCCTACCCATAGATGGACCGGCCGCCACTTTCGTAAGCCGCAAACACGTGCTCGAACACAGCGGCCGACTTCCGAGCGAACAGCGCCCGGTCGTACACGTCTGGTAGGCACTCGTCGAGCGTCTCTACCTTCACGGCAGCCAGGGTCGCCTGCCGCTGCTTCCAGTCGAGCACGGGGAGGTCGCACTTGAGCTTGTAGACGAGGTCCCGGGCGACCTTCTTGACCATCGCCTCCTGCGCCATGGTGAGGGTCGGGTCTGGCTTGATGAGGAGGTCGAACACGGCGAGCTCCTCCTCTGAAAGCTCCTCCCGTACCGCCCGCTGATCCTCTTCGCTCAATGAACCCGCCAGAGCCTTGAGCTCCTCGAAGAACGACTCGATGTTCTTGGAACCCTCGTTGTAGCGGTCGATGACCTCCTGTAGTTTCTCGGCGAACTCGATCCGGCTTGGGCTCTCGCGCACCATCCGTGCGAGGCGCTGCTCGAGCGTGGCCTGTAGGGGTGCTGCCGCGGTGTGCCGCTTGCCCTGTGCGAACAGTTCGGCGAGGGCGTCGAAGTCGACCTCGCTCAGGTCGAACCGTGCCGTTTCTGCTGGGTCGATCACGAACGGCATCGCGTCGACCGATTCCTGGAGCAGCCGTTCGACAGACGCCATGACCCCAGAGATGTCGGGTTTGCCGGTCACCATGCGGATCCGTTGGGCCAGCCTCACGATGACGGACATGAGCGGCTGGGCGTCGGTGGCGGCTGGGTGCGGTTTGACCGCCTTCCACTGGCCGGCGCATAGGTCCGCGCGGGCGAGGAAGCCCCTGCGAACCTCGTCGGAGACGAGGAGCTTTTCGGCGGCTCCTGCCAGCCACGCGACCCAGTCGAACCCGGCTACACCGATGCCCTGCTTGAGGTTCACGCCGTGGGCACTGGCATGATCTTCGACGTCAGCGAGCATCCCTGCTAAGTCCTCTGCCTGCTCCTCCTTGGCCTCCACGGGAAGGTCACCCGGCTCGACGCCCCCGCCAGACCCGGACCCGTACAGTGCCAACGCGTCCTGTAAGTTGCGGAACACGCCGATGTAGTCGATGATCTCGCCAGCCTGCTTACCGGCCATCACGCGGTTGGCGCGTGCGATGGTCTGCATGAGGGTGTGGTTGCGCATCGGCTTGTCGAGGTAGATGGTCGAGGTGGCGGGTGCGTCGAAGCCGGTCAGCCACATGGCGCACAGGAACACGATCCGCAGCGGGTCGCTGGGGTCCTTGAACTTCCCGTCGAGGTCTTCTGCCACCATCCGCCTGCGGTGCGGCTCGATGTCGACGCCCTTGGCCCTCATGTCGGCGATCTCGTTCCGGGAAGGGGAGACCACTACCGCCATGTTGGTGTCGGTCATCTCGAACAGCTTGTCCGTTAGTGCCTGGCGATGTTCACCTGCGGCGGCACTGACGTCGGCACTTAGCGTGTCGATACGGCGCTGCCACTCCGCCTGAACCTTGTCGAACATCTTCACGGCGGTGGCTTTGTCGATGGAGACCACCATCGCCTTGCCATGGTAGCCGCGCGACACGAAGTGGTCGACCAGGTCGGTAGCGATAGTGTCGAGCCGGTCGTCGTCGGTAATCAGGTGGTACTCACGCCCGAACTCCCGGGCCAGGCGCTGCTCTTGGTCTTGGTCGAGTGCGGCCTCCTCGAGGATCCTCTCCATGTCGCGGTTGAAGTCGGGGTTGACGAGCTGCACCTCAGGCGACCGGTTCTCGTAGTAGAGGGGAACGGTGGCCTTGTCCTCGATGGATTGGCGGAAGTTGTAGATCGACACGTAATCGCCGAAGACCTCGCGCGTTCGCTCCTCCCCGGCGATCAGAGACGTCCTTGTCAAACAGTTCCGACAACCAACTCTCAAAACCCATCGTCCCACCTCCGGGGAGCTAACTCCTTACTCGGCTGCAAAATCCTCGGAGATTCACTCGAGGAAGGCGGGGCCGAGGACGTCGTGCTTCTACTGGGCAGTGTCCATGTCGTTGAGCAGGGAGCCAGCGGCAGCCCAGAGCTTGGCGGTGAAGCCTAAGCTGGCCGACGATTCATGCACGACATGTTCTAGTACTCGGTTACTTCACTCCATGTTCTACGACAGTGATAGCCGTCTGGCTGCCGAAACGCGACTTCTCCTTAGTCCCATTCCTACAGGCTCATGGGCGCTCCTTACTGGATTCTCGCAACTGAGTCTTCGAGACTATCGTTGTTGGACTGTACAAGATTGCCGGGCCCTCAGCGTGAAGCCGGCTCCATGAGTGCCACAACGTTGCTATGCGGAACTCGCTTCGTCACTGAAGGTCGGTCAACTGACTGATTAGGCATTGGTTGTAGGCGGCTAGGCCTCGGAGGGACCGTGCGCTGGAGCATTGGCTTTCGATGATGCGGCGTTCTTCTGCGGTGAAGCTTGAGAGGTCGGGGGAGAGGGCAGCCGCAATTGCGGATGGCGACTCCGGCGTAATAGTCGACTCAGCCCCTGCCGCCGATGCAGCGGTCCCTGCGGCAGGTACTCCGCTGCTACTTGCGGCATCTCCAAGAGGAACTGCTTCAGAAGTCCTCGAATCGAGAAGGCTACTGGGAGCAGTCTGGGCGGCCCTTGCACCCACGGGCGGTGATGCGGAGTCACTCGCGGTCCCTGCAATCGGGAGGCCTGCAGGCGGGGACTCAGTGGGCTCACCAAGCGGCGCGACTGTTACACTTGGAGGAGTACTGCTAGCCTGGGGCTCAGCAGGTTGGGACGGCACGGACGGAAGTGCCTCGGTAGCGACCGGAGGACTGGACTCTGTTGCCATTGGCTGCAGACTATTTGGGCTTGATGCGTCTGGTTGACGAACTGCACTGTCACCTGAAGAAGGTTGGAGGGGTACTGACGCTTGTGCCTCACGACTCGGAACGTTCAAGACTTGCCCTGGCACAATGACAGTGCTGGTAAGACCGTTAGCCCGAATGATGTCGTCTACTGCGACACCATTGGCCTGAGCAATCTGCCAAAGCGAGTCTCCGGGAACCACGACTACAGAGTGAGTTTGGGCAGTCGAAGACGACCCGAACGGCGCTGGCTCTGTGGCGAGGGTACTTGAAGACGCCGGTGTGACTTCTGAAGCCGATTGCCCGACGGTGGGCTGAACTCCACTGGTCGATGGGAAGGTAGGCATTGTGGGGACTGTGTTGGTCGGAAACCGAGCCCGCGGCACGGCTGACGGCGTAGTACTTGATCTAGGAGCGGGCTGGTACGTGGTCCCCGAGTTGGATCCACTGCCTGACAGTGCTCGAATCGTAGGGACAGAAATGAGTGCGACAATGAAAAGAATACCGCCGAGGCTTGGTCCTCGCTTCGATGGATGTTTGGACGTTGTGGAGCTCGGCTGGGTTGGCGGGTGATGCGATCCCGGGTATCGAGGTCCCGTCTTAGGTTGTGCTGCATGCGGCTTGCCTGCCCCGGCGTGCGGACCAGAGGTATGGCTTGGTCGCGGTTCCTGAGCCTGAGGTCCCCATTCGCTCAGGTTGTCAAGAAGCCATGCCCGAGCCGCGTTGATTCTGGCCATCTTTCGCTCGGCCGCGGCCCGCAACTGCTCATTGCCAGAGAAGCGGTCGGGATGCCATACGAGTGCCAGCTGCCTAAATGCCCGTTTGATATCGGACACTGTTGCGGTCGGTTCAAGGTCAAGTTCTCGCAGATGCCTAGCAGCAAGATCATTCATTTCAGTCCCAAAGTTATGACTCAGACCTCTATGTGACGTTCAATGGCCAACACTTGCGGGCCGGCGTCGAGCACCTCGCCGAATTCTCCAAGCAGCCTGCCATCAGGTAACCATGAAGAAGGGTGACACTGTAGCGCAATCGTCACTAATGGGTAATCCGTCTGACGGCCGCTTCACGGGAGCGGGGAGGTTCGAACACGAGGGCTTGCGGAGAGCGACCCGAGTAAAAAACCTGATAACTCGTCTTATCAGACTCTGCTAAACTCCCACCATGAGACCGGAGATCGAAGTCGCCCGCAGCACCGACACGCTCGCCCGCGCCGAGTCTTGGGCCGCGCTGCCGCCCGAGGAGCTCAAGCGCAGAGCCGCCAGCGCGGCCGCTAACCGCGACGCCGAGCAGCTCTGGGCCCTGACCGAAGCGTACCTCTTCCTGCACGGTTCGCGTGGCGCCAAGGTCAGCCGGCACACGCTGCGCACGTACCGGCGCGGCGTCCTCGACCTCGTCGAGGCCTGGGCCGGCGAGAACCTCCTGCGCCCGAGCCGGGACGCCGGCGTGGTCTACATGCGGCGCCTCGAGGCCGGGCCGCCGCCGGCCGCTCTGCAGCCCGCCAAGACCAAGCGTGCACCCGACGGCGCCAAGGACGAACCGCTCAGCCCGGCGTCCTTACAGGTGAAGCTCGCCGCGGCTCGCACGCTCTACAAGGCCCTGCGCTGGGCGGGCGCGACGGAAGCGCGCCCGTTCGACGACGTCAGGGTCGCCAAGGACCCGACGCCGGCGTGGGAGAAACGCCGCCCCTATAGCGACGACGAGGTCGAGGCGCTCCTGGAGTTCGCCGACCCGGCCGAGAAGGTCGTCGTGCTCCTCGGCGCCCACGCCGGCCTTCGGATCTCGGAGATGACCGACCTCGGGTGGACCGACCTCGACCTGGAGCGCGGTCAGCTGCGCGTGCGCTCCGGCAAAGGCGGCAAGGCCGCGACCGTCAGCCTCACTAAGCGCCTCAGGGACGCGCTTTCTGACCTCAGGCTCGTCGATATGTCCGGTCACAACGGCAAGAACAGGCAGCGAGACCCGGGCCTGGTGCTGCCTTGGGCGGCTGACCACGCCAGGCGGAGGTTCAAGCGTGTCTGCGCTCTGGCCGGTGTGGAGTACGCGAGCGCGGGCGTGCATGGCCTGCGCCACGGCGCGGGTACCCGCTACTACCGTCAGACCGGCGACCTCGGCAGGGTCGCGGCCCATCTGCGGCACGCGGACATCCAGACCACGCGCATCTACGCCAAGATCAGCGCGCAGTCCATCGGGGAGGACATCGAGGACTGGTGAGGAGGGCCTTCCCCGCTCGCCGCGTGCTCGACGCAGTTCGCGAAGACTTAGGCGGTCTTCCCTGCCGACCCCGTGCTCAACTGAACCGCCGCCTGGTCATCGCCCCCCACTTGCCCCTGCTGCTCTTGATCTTGAACATGGCCAGCACCCGCACGACGGCCAGCCACTGGCGGTAGCCGAGGTTCTCGGTCATCACGGCGATGAACAGCCGGTAGCGGTCGCCGGCGCTCTTGGGCGAGTGTGGCAGCGTCTGGTCGAGTGCGGCGCTGGCGAGGCCGACCAGGGTGCCGTAGCCGACGGAGAGCGCCAGGAAGGCGCCTACGAACGGCCAGTCCAAGGTCCCGAGCACGGCCATGAGGATGATGGTCAGGTAGCCGGAGACCTCGAGGACGGGCGAGAGGCCCTCCACGTACCAGGCGTACGGCAGCGCCATGCTGCCGATCAGACCGTAGCTCCTGCGGAACAGCATGCCGCGGTGCGCCCACAGCGCCTCGAACAGGCCGCGGTGCCACCGGTCGCGCTGCCTGGCAAGCACCTTGGCTTCCTCCGGAACCTGCGTCCAGCACACCGGGTCGAGCATGAACTCGATCCGGTACGGCAGTTTCAGGTCGCGGAAGTGACGGTGAAGCCTGATCGTCAGCTCCAGGTCCTCGCCGACGGTGTCCGTTCGCAGCCCGCCGACGCTCAGCAACGCGCTCCGACGGAAGATCCCGAACGCCCCTGAGACCGAGATCAGGCAGCCGACCTGGCTCATGGCGGCCCGAGCGGTGATGAACGCGCGCAGGTACTCGAGGAGCTGCCACCGAGCGATGAAGTTGCGCGGCGTGCGCGGCCGCACCACCGCCCCGTCGACCACGTCGGCCTCGTTCACGACCCTGATGGTGCCCCCGAGCGCCACGAGCGAGGGTTCGTCCAGGAAACGCGTGCCTGCGCGCTGGAGCGCTTCGGGATCGATGAGGCTGTCCGCGTCCGTGAGCACGACCACGGGATAGCGCGCCTGCTCGAGGGCCGCGTTGAGCGCGTCGGCTCGGCCTCCGTTCACCTTGTCGAGGACGAACAGGTTGGAGCGCGTCCTGCTGCGGTACGCCGTTCGCACGGTCGTATGCGAGGTGAACCGCCGGGGGCTCGGCAGGCACGGGACGAGCTCGAAGGCTTCCGCCATCGCCGCCATGGTGCCGTCCTTGGAGCCGTCGTTGGTCACGATCACCTCGAACTCCGGGTAGTGCATGGCGAGCAGGCTCTGGAGGCTCTCTACGATCGTCGCTTCCTCGTTGTAGGCCGGGATTAGGAAGCTCACGGGCAAGTAGGTCGCGGAGCGCATGAGGACCTTCTCCTCGAGGGTCGAGACGCGCCGCTCCCGCTGCATGCTCGCCCTCGCGGCGAGGACGATGGCGGCCGTGTTGCCGCCGTTGATGACGAGGAAGGTGAGGAGGACGAAGAGCTGTAGTACTTCCGACAGCGACACGGCTCAGTCTCCGCTCGAGGCGTAGGTCGCCGCCGGCTTGGAGGTCTCGAGCGCCGCCGGCGCGCGTCGGGAACGCATGAGGCTGGCGATGTCCATCGCGAACGGGTCGCGGTGTGACGTCGCGCAGCGCTTGAGCAGCGCCTCCCCCGTGGAGCCGCACGCCGTGAGCGCGGTCGCGGCCGCGAGACGCACGTCGAACGCCTTGTCGGCCAACAACTCCCACAAGGCGGGCAGAGCGCGCTCCGGGGTGGCACCCACGAGGGCGTGCGCCGCCTGGACGCGCACGCCTGTACGTTCGTGCCGCGTGGCCTCCACGGCCGCTTCTTCGGCGGCCTCGTCCAGATGCCCTAGACGGGCGAGCGCCTTGAGGGCGGCGGACAGGACCTCGGCCTCGACCGCGCGCCTGGAGCCGCGGTTCGAGCCGAGCCACTGGGACACGACCGCTCCGGCCTCGCTCGTGCGTGTTATCCCGACGGCGTCCAACGTGGCTGCCCTGACGGCCTCGGGCGCCTGACGCCCGAGCAGCGTCGCCGCCAGCCACGCCTGATGGCGGCCGGTCGTCGCCATGGCCGCGGCGAGGAACGCTCGTGAGCCGTACGGTTCACGAGCGGAGGCGGCATGCGCCACGATGGCGGCGACCACGTCGCGGCCGAGCGGCTCGGGAACGCTCTGCGCTCCGAGCACACGACAGGCGCCGAGCAAAGCCGCCTGGGCGACGCGCGGTTCCGGGCTGGTAGCCGCCTTGCGGAAGAGGGGCATGGCGGCGGGCACGGCGGCCCAGGCCAGGCGCTCGAGAGCGGCGGAAGCTCCCGCGGTCGACCCGGTGCCTCCGGCTGCCGCGATGCGTAGGTCGTTCCCGGTCACGCCGGCGGAGTCGAGGGCCGCGCGAAGACGGACCGCCTCGCGCCCCTCGATTTCCTGCATGAGGAGAGAGGCCCCTTCCGAGGCCGCGACCAACTCGCCTTTCGCGACCGCCGGTGGCTCGCCACCGGCCGCTACCGCGCTCCACGTCCTCAACCATGCCTCGGTGCGCTTGGACGTCCGTTCGGCGCCGAGCTGCCTCGCGGCGAACAAGGACAGGTGGGCGATGGTCATGAGGCCGATGGCTGCCCCGACGCCGGTCATGGCCACGACGAGCGAACGCCAGGAGACCGACTGGTCGGCACCCGTAGTGCCGTACCTGAGTAGGAGCGCGCCCATGGTGATGGCGACGGTGGTGGAGGCGGCGAGTATCAGGACGAAGATGACGATCAGCTTCGCCCGGCGCATCAGATGGCTTCGAGGGTCGCTGTTCCGTTCGTTGCCGGCGAGTAGCTTGGGCCGACCGCGTTCCCGTCGCCGAGGCGGTCGGTTCCACTCGCCTGGTCGACGGCCCGTGCCACGCGCGCCACGAGGCTGCGCATGTCGAGCGGCTTGGCGACGATGTCGATCGCACCGGCCGCGAACGCCTGCTCCACTTGCTCGGGTCCAGCGAGGTTGCTGAGCATGATGACGGCAGCCCCGCGCTCGACGAACTCCCTGGCGTGGTGCAGGCCGTTGCCGTCGGGCAGGTAGACGTCCAGGACGACGGCGGCGGGAGCCGGCCCCTCGGCGAGCGCTCCCTGGACAGAATGGAGGTCCTCGAACTCGGTCGGTTGCCAACCGGCCCTCTGGAACGCGCTCCTTGCCAACAGCCGGATGGCGGGGCTGTCGTCGACGATCCAGACCTCTGGACCAGGGATGGTCTCAGGGGCGTGCCGCGCGTGGGCATCGCCGTAGCCGGTCACCGTGCCGTCCGTCGCTAGGAGTATGCGTTTGGCCCCGGCGACGCTGGCCAGCCCGGCGACGTAGGCGTCGTTGCGGGTCGCTACGAGCACGAGCTCCGCCCTCTCGCCACCGTCGCGCAGGCGCCCGAGCACCTGGGCCGGGTGACGTCCGTCGCGCAACCTCGGTAGGTTGGCGTCGACTACCACTAACCTTGGCAGTGTGAGCCGCGCTTGCGCGACTGCCGCCTCGCCGTTGGCTGCCACCACCACGTGCCAGCCCGCGGCGCTTATGGCACCGCATATCCCTTGCTGATCCCGCCCCCTGTGAAGCACTACTAGCGCGGTTGCGCCCCCATCGGCCGCCCGAAGGTCCCGATGCATGCGAAGAAGGATAGCTGTGGCAAAGAACGTCGTGTGGGGCGAAACTCACTTGCCAAGCGCGGGGATGGCGTGTAGGACGGCGTTCATCGGTACGTGCCGATGGTGCCGGCTCTCACGCGGTACGGCTCCTCGTTCTCCCCTACTTGCAGCAGCAGGCTGCCGTCGGCAGCGATGCCGCGGGCCACGCCCGTCAGACTACGGTTGGGCGCGGGACCAGCGACGCCGTCCGCCTGTCCGGCGGAGGCGGAGATCCCGCCGAGGGCGACGGCGTCCTCGACGGTGACGAGCTTGCCGAACAGCCAGTCGCGGGCGGCGAACCGGCGGCGAAGGTCGTCGGGGAGCGACTCCGACGCCTCGGCGATCAGCTCCAGCGCCGTCTCGACGCCTTCGAGCACGAGGTCTTGGACGGCCGCGCGCGTCAACACGCCTGCCAGCGCCACCGAGCCCGGCGGGATGGGGTTGTCGACGTTGATGCCGATCCCGATGAGGAGGTGACCTTTGGCCCGCTCCACAAGGATGCCGCCCAGCTTCTTGCCGCGGTAGTAGAGGTCGTTGGGCCACTTGACTGCGCACGGGGCGCCGGCGCCTGCCAGGGACTCCGCCACGCCGACACCGACCGCCAACGGGAGCAAGGGCGTGGGGCCCACCCCTGGCGGCTCTGGAACGGCGAAGGTCGAGTAGGAGCCGCCCGCGCCGCTACGCCACTCACCTCCCCGCCTGCCTCTGCCGGCCGTTTGGGCTCCGGCGCGGACCACCACCCACGCTACGTCATCGCCCTCCGCGAGGCGGCGTTTGAGGACGTCCTGCGTCGAGTCGACGACATCATGATGCTCGACGCGCCAGTCGATCCGCCGGACCGAACTCATCGGACGGGGAGCGTGCCCGCCAGCTGCCCCGCGCCCGACTCCGGCTCCTTGCGCACGCTGAAGACGCGTGAGACGCCCTGCTCCGTCGTCACGCCCCAGATGGCCTCGGCGATCTCGAAGGTCGCCTTCTGGTGGGTGATGAGGACGAACTGTGTCCCGCGCTGGGCGAGGCGCTCGACGAAGGACCCGTAACGGCGGATGTTCGCCTCGTCGAGTGGGGCGTCGACCTCGTCGAGGACCGCGACCGGGAGGCTCGCCCCGTCCGCCGAGAGCAGCGAGAACAGGAAGGCGAGCGCCCCCATGGTCCGCTCGCCGACGGAGAGCAGGTGCAGCGACTGGGTCTGCTTGCCCGGCGGTTGCAGGCGGATGCGCAGGCCGACGGGCCTTGCTCCGTCCGCCTCGACCTCGATGCCGCCGCGGCCGTCGTCGCCGAACAGCTGGCGCACGTGGCGGCCGAACGACTCCTGGAGCCGCTCCACGGCTCCGCCGAGGCGCACGGTCGTCTCCTTGTCGATCCGCTCAAGGGCCGCTTGGAGCTCGGTCACCGCGAGCGTCGCCTGGACCGCCTCGACCTCCAGGTTCTCCAGGCGCTCCTTCGCCTCGGCCAGGTCGGCTACCGCCCGGTGGTTGACGGCGCCGAGCGCCTCGAGCTCCTCACCGACCTCGCGGAGGCGGGCCCTGGCGGCGCGCTCGCTCGTGTCGAGCGCTACGAGGCCGTCAGGGAAGTCGCGCAGCTCCTCCTGGGCCAGCTCGAGCGCCGTCTCGCGGCGGGCGGACTGGACCTTGGCCTCCTCCAGCTCCTGGGCGCGTGTGGCCTGCGCCTCGGTCGCGCGGGCGAGGGCGGCCTCCGCCGCCGCCAGGCCCTCGCGCGCCGTCTTGAGAGCGCTCTCCTCGGCGTCGAGGTTCGCGGGAACGGCCGCCTCGGCGAGGTCGCGAGCGGCGCGCGCCTCGGTGAGCTCGCGGGCCAGCTCGGCCTCGCGTTCGGCGGTCGTCGCCAGGGCGTCGCGAAGCGCGCGCGCGCGCTGCACGCCGGCGGCGAAGCGCGCCTCTGCGTCGAGGTAAGTGCGCCACCGTTCCTCGACGAGCGCGGCCGCCTGCTTGGCCGAGCTCGCGGCGAGCTTACGCTCCTCCGCGAGCGCCCTGACGGTCTCCAGGTCCGCGGCGGCGGTCGACAGGTCGGCCTCGGCGCTCGCCAGGGCCAGCGCGAGCGCGGCCACCGATCGCCCTTCTTCGTCTCCGACCTCTGTGGCAGCGAGCGCCGCCGCCTCTGAGATCAACCGCTCCTTGCGCGCCTGAAGGTCGGCGGCGAGCCGCTCGTGCCCGGCGTGCTGCTCCCGGGCGGCGGCGAGCGCCTGTGCGGCGGCCCGGTTCTCATCGGCGGCCGCGCGCTGCTCGTCCAGGAGCGACCGCAGGTACGCCTGCGCCGTCGTCAGTCGCGCGGCGCTCGCCTCGCTGGCGGCGGTCGCCGTGGCAGCGGCGGCCTCCGCCTCCTCCAGCTCGGCGGCGGCGCCCAGGACCGTGGCGTGTTGCGAGCGTTTGCCCCCGGACATGGCGCCCGTGGCCTCCACCACGTCGCCCTCCAGCGTGACGAGGCGTGGGCGTTGCGCCTCCTGCCTCGCGATGGCGGTGGCGTCTGCCATCGTCCCGACCACCACGGTCCCCCCGAGGAGGTTCTCGAACAGGACCCGGTACTGCGAGGCCATGCTCACGAGCTCCAAGGCGGGAGCCACCACGCCTCGGCGCGTGGCGAACGAGCCGTAGCCGCGCTCGGGCTGGCGCCGCAGCAGGTCGAGGGGCAGCACGGTCACGAAGCCGCCCGCGCGCCGCACGTGGCCGATGACGGCCTCGCCGGAGTCGGCGTCCGTCACGACGACGTACTCTGCGCGCCTGCCGAGGGCGCCCGCGATCGCCTCCTGATACTCGGGGGCGACCTTGACGAGGTCGGCCACGGCCCCCACCACTCCGGGCAGGCCGGAGCTCAGGGCGTTGCGCGGGCCTTGCGCGAAGCCGCGGCGGGCCTCGAACGCCGCCCGGCTGCGGCCGGCGGCGCGGGTGCGGGAGACGGCCTCCGCGCTCAGGAGCGCATGCTCCTCGTGCGCTCGCGTGAGCGCCGCCCGCTGCGTCTCGACGTGCGCCTCGACGCGCGCCAGCTCGGCCGCGGCCGCGTTTTGGCGTGCGACGGCCGCGGGCAGGTCGGCGAGCTCAGTGTCGGCCGCCAGGCCGGCGAGCTGCTCGTTCACCCTCGCCAGTTGGTCCTCGATGGCCGCGCGCGTCGAGCCAAGCGCCGCGGCCGCCCTCTCGGCCTCGGCGTGCTCGGCGCGCCGCCGTTCGAAGGCCTGCCGCTTCACCCCCTCGAGCTCGACGGCGGAGGCGAACGCGGCCTCCGCTTCGCGTTGTGCCGCGAGGGCGGTCTCGACGCTCCTGCTCGCGGCGTCCGGCGACTCCTCCGGCTCCGTAGGTGGCATGGCCGCCTCGATGCCCGTGAGCTCGGCGCGCGCGCGCTCCGCCTGATCGGTCAGGTCGCCGAGGCGCTCCGTCAGGCGCGCGAGGCGCTCCTCGGCGAGCCTCAGGTTGCCCCGCCGGTACTCGAGCTGGGCCGACGCCTCGCGGTACCGCTCCTCGGCGGCGTCCCGGGAGGTGGCCCCGGACCTGGTCGCCGCCCGCGCCGCCTCGAGCAACTCCCGCCCTTCCAGGATGGCGGCCTCGAGCAGCCCGCGTCGCTCCTCCAGCTCGCGCAGCTCGGAGCGCAAGGTGCTCACGCGAGCGGCGGCGAGCGTATAGCGCAGCGCGAGCTGCTCGGCGCTCAGACCGGCGTGCCTGCCGGCGTCTTTCGCCTCCCTCTCCAGCGCCGCGCCGCGCGCCGCCAGCTCGACGAGTACGTCCTGCAGCCGCGCCAGGTGCTGCGTGGCCGTATCGAGCCGCGCCGAGGTCTGCTCCCTACGGCCGGCCAGCCGGGCCACCCCGGCCGCCTCGGCCACGTACTCCAGGAGCTTGGCCGGGTCGGCCATCAACACCTGGCTGACCTCGCCTTGCCCGATGATCGCCACACCCGAGCGCCCGAGACCGCTCCCAGCCAGCGCGTCCTCCACGTCGAGCAGCCTCGCGTTGCGTCCGTCGAGCTTGAGCCGGGTGGTCCCCTCGCGGTCGAGGCTGCGGTAGACCTTGACGCTCCTAGCGCCGTCCCTCAGCTCGACCTCCACCTCGGCGAGCCCGACCGAGCGCTTGCCGCTGGCACCGTGGAAGATCAGGTCGGTCTTGTCGGTCGCGCGGAACTCGCGCGCGCGGCCGCCGCCGGTCGTCCAGCGCAGCGCGTCGATGACGTTCGACTTGCCCGAACCGTTCGGACCGATGATGGCGGTGACGCCGGGCGCGAACTCGATGCTCACCCGGTTGCCGAAGCTCTTGAAACCTTGCAGCGTCAGGGACGCCAATCGCACGCGCCGGTACCCTCAGCCTTCGTCGTTCTCGTCGGTGGGCTGCTCGCCGCCGGCCTCGTCGTCCGGCATGGCGAGGGCGCGGCTCCTCAGGGCGTCCAGGCGGTCGCGCAACTGCCCTTGGATGTTAGTGATGCGACCCTCCATCGAGGCCTGCAACTCGTCGAGCCGCTGGCGCAACCTGATGATCTCCTCGACGCCGGCGAGGTTGACGCCCAGCTCTTGCGTCAGGCGCCTGATCTCGCGGAGCTGCTCGATGTTGCGCTGCGAGTAGAGGCGCGTCTTGCCGGCGCTGCGGCTCGGCTCTATGAGCCCCTTGCGTTCGTAGAGCCTCAGCGTCTGCGGGTGCATGTCGACCAGCTCGGCGGCCACGCTGATGACGTAGAGCGGCTTGTCCTGGTCCACGGCGTGTGGGTCGTCCTTGCCGTGGCCTCCGCCACCAGAGGCGCTTGCGGCTGCCAGTAGCTCGTGTATGCGTATCCTCACTTGCGCTCGCCTCCTTGCGTCAGCTTACGCAACCAGCGGCCGGCGGCGCGAGCCGCCCCTTCCAGCCAAGCGGTCTCGAGGGTCAGCCTCAGGTCGCCGCTCACGCCTTGGCCGATCAGGCCCTTGCCGCGGACTACGACGGTGTCGCCCGCCCGACTACCCTTCGGGACGGTGACGCTCACGCCGTCGAACTCGGCGTCGGCGCCGCGCGCGGCCTCTATGGGCGTGAGCGTGAGCCGGCCCGTCACGTCCAGGCCGTTCGCGCTCGCGCCTTGCGGCTGAGCCCAGCCCACCTGAACGAGGACGTCACCCGGCGGGTTGCCCGGTTCGCCTGCGCCCGCGAGCCGCAGCTTGCCGCCCAGGCCGGCGCCGGCGGGCACCCTCACGCTCAGCCTCACCCCCGCCCGCCTTACCCTCCGGCCCCCGCAGTCCGGACACACGACCATGGCGCTCTGAGGGGCGCTCGTCGCCTCGAAGGGCCCCGGCGAACGGCCACCGACCTGGCTCGCATCGACCCTCCCGGTGCCCTTGCACGTCTGGCAGACGCTGGGCCCGGGGACGGCGATGGTCGCCTCCGTGCCGTCATGCAAGGCCCCTAGGCTCAGCCCGAGCCGTACCTCGTAAGTGCGTCCGGCCACCATGCCGGCCTGGCGGAGGACGCCGGACATCATCCCGAAGAGCATGTCGAACACCGCGTTGCCCGTCTGGGGTACCCCGCTCTGGCCGCCCCAATCGACATGGATGTCGGCCTCGCGGAACACGTCGCGCCAGTCGACGTTGCTCGTGTCGTGACGGTACGTGGCGGGTTGCTGCGCTCCGTACCTGTCGTAGCGCGCGCGAGCGTCCGGGTCGCGCAGGATGGCGTAGGCCTCCGAGACCTCCTTGAAGCGCTCCTCGGCCTCGCGGTCGCCGGGGTTGCGATCCGGGTGATACCGCAGCGCCTTCTGGCGGTAAGCCGCTTTGAGCGTGTCTGGTGATGCGTCGCGCTGGACGCCGAGGACCTCGTAGGGGTCGCGAAGGGTGCGGCTCACTCCAGGAAGCATACATTGCTTGAGCCTCAAGCACTAAAGTCTGGATGGCGAGCGGGGCGATGCTATCCTGGCGTCGGCCTGATGCGTTCGGGCGCCTGAGCGTCAGGGACCGCTTCGGTCCTTGAGGCCGCGCGTGAGCCGCGCCCTCGGCCAGGAAGGGTGGTGAGGCGTGAAGTTCACCTCTAAGAAGGTCGTGGTGGCCCTGAGCATCCTGCTGCTGGCGCTATGCGCCACGGCGTGCCGTAACGAAGCTCAGAACCGCATCCGCCGCAGCATCCAGGAGTACACCGCCCAGCGGATGTACATAACGGTCTATTCGTACGACGGCAAGGCCGTGTTCACGGGCCTCGTGGACGGTAAGGTCACGCGCTCCGGCAACGCGAGCGAAGGTGGCGTAGGCGATCAGTCCCTCGGCGCATACATCTACTGGTACGACGAGCGCGGACGCTACCACCAGACCGACCTCCCGTACTTGCTCACCTCCTACGATCGCAACGTCTCGAGCCAGCCGTGATCTGGCCGAAGGTACGGTTAAGGCGCTTCGCGCCTGTGCTCACGAGTCCGTTGCTACACTCACTGAAGTGACCACCAGGAGGCCCACATGAGATACAAGACGCTTCGCCTCGCCTTCGTGGCGCTCGCGGTCGCCCTCCTCGCCTCTGCCTGCACGATCTACGTGCGGCCGGGCGGGTTCGTGAGCGACGACATCTCCCTGAGCGGCGTCATCCAGGACTTCAGGCCCACGCGCGGGGCCGGCTCGAGCTACTACCCGGGCGAGAACGTGGAGTTCCGCATCGTCACCACCCAGAGCGGCTACGTGACCCTGACGGCGCTCGACCCAGACGGTCGGATCTACGTCTTCGAACGCAACATCCCCGTCTCGGCCGGGGCGACCTATCTGCCCCTCGCGGGCGCTCGGCACGTTTACACGGTCAACCCGCCGCGTGGCCTGCAGCGCGTGCGCGCCAGCTTCACCTCCACTGCCACCGACGGCAACGTGCGCTACGTGGGGCGCTACGGCGACGGCGAATGGTCGAGCGCCATCTCCCTCGAGATCCGCCCCTCCCCCGTGCGTGACGTAGCGGAGACGGACTTCTACATCCGCTGAGCCTGGCGGCATGGTCCGCCGTGCGCCTGCACAACCCAACCTGCGAACCACGGCCCGCGCCAAGCGGGCCGTGACGCGTGAGCGGGGGATATAGAATGAGAAGGCCGTGGCGGGTTCCCGCTGCGACGTGCGTGAGAGCTCGGCGTCACCGTCGGCGCGCACGCAGCGGCGATGGGCGTTGGCGACGCCCCGCCTTGGAAAGGAAAAACCGTCTTGGCAGGACATAGCAAGTGGGCCCAGATCAAACGCAAGAAGGGCGCCAACGACAAACAGCGTGGCAAGGTCATCAGCAAGCATGTCCGAGCCATCCAGTCTGCCGTGCGGAGCGGCAATAGCGGCGACGCGACCACCAACCTCGCCCTCAAGAACGCGCTGTCCGCCGCCAAGTCGGACAACGTGCCCATAGACAACATCGATCGCGCCATCGAACGCGCGCTCGGTGGCGGCGAGGGTGGGAACTTCGAGCCGGTCTACTACGAGGGCTACGGGCC
The DNA here is from genome assembly GCA_023954415.1 of Trueperaceae bacterium. Classification (NCBI taxonomy): domain Bacteria; kingdom Thermotogati; phylum Deinococcota; class Deinococci; order Trueperales; family Trueperaceae; species Trueperaceae bacterium. The sequence goes on along the minus strand of JAMLIB010000006.1, from coordinate 168,970 downwards.
GGCCGGCGTGGCCATGCTCGTCGAGGCCCTCACCGACAACAAGAACCGCACCGCCGGCGAGGTCAGGCACGTGTTCAGCAAACACGGCGGCAACATGTCCGGCTCGACGGCCTGGCAGTTCGACACGAAGGGGATGATCACCGTCGAGCAGACCGGCGACGCCGTCGAGGAGGCCGCCATCGAGCTCGGCGCCGATGACCTCGAGGCGGACGACGGCACCTCGGTGATCTACACCGCCGCGGCCGACCTCTACGCGGTCGTGGAAGGGCTGCAGTCGCGCGGCCTCCCCGTGGACGTCGTCCAGATCACCAAGCTGCCGCAGACGCAGACGGCGCTCACCCCTCACGAGGCCGAGAAGGTCATGAACTTCCTCGAGAGCCTAGAAGACCTCGACGACGTGCAGAACGTCTACACGACCGCCGACCTCGACAGTATCGGCGAGAGCGTCGACGCCGCCGGCTAAGCCGCAGAAAGGGTGTGCATGAGCTTCCCGCACGTCCGCTGGGACGACCTGCCAGCCATCAACGCGAACCAGATGCAGCAGCTGATCATGTTGGCGACCGGCAAGTTCGGGCTCGACAACCGGGTCCTGGTGGAGCATACGGCGCGCAACCTCGTCGAGCTCGTGGACGCCTACGGCACGGAGGGGCCCGTGCTCGTCGTCGCAGGGCGTGGCAACAACGGTAGCGGCGGCCTGGCGGCCGCCAGACTCCTGGCGGCCCGGGGCAGGCGCGTCTGGGTCGTCCCGACCCACGAGGCCGAGAACTACTCCGGCACGCCGAAGGAGCAGCTCGAGCACCTGCGCCACTTCGAGCGCGTCAAGGTCCGCACCAGCTTGCCGAAGATGAAGTTCGGCTGCATCATAGATGCGGCCATCGGCACGAACCTCGAAGGCCCACCCCGCGGGCGCACGCTCGACGTCATCACGGTCCTCAACCACGCGCAGACGGACTGCATGGTCATCTCGCTCGATACCCCGACCGGGCTCAACGTCGACGACGGCAGCACGCCGGGCGACGTCGTGCACGCGACCATGACCCTTAGCGTCGCTCTCCCCAAGGTGGGCGTGAGGCCGGGTGGGCACGTCGGCAGGCTGTTCGTCGGCGACCTCGCCCTGCCGCCCGGACTGATGGAGGCGCTCAGGCTGCCGCCCGTCGAGCTGCCGGGCTTCATCACCGAGGTAGACGCTTCCTGAGCCGGACCACGACTCGAAGGCCGGTGGCGCGCTTGACGGGGTTGGGCGCCCCGTCACCCTGCGTACCCCTTAGCATCGACTAGCCACGGAACCGACGAAAGGAAACGCCCCCGATAGGGTCGGGGGCGTTCGACTTAGCGTCCGTGACGCTCATCCCTTATTGGTAGGCGCGGACAGGATTGAACTGTCGACCTCTACAGTGTCAGTGTAGCGCTCTCCCACTGAGCTACGCGCCTTCGCTCCAACTTCCCCGCTGTCTCCACTCCTTAGCTGTTCCAACTCCCCGCGGTTCTCGCTCCCGTGCGGTTCCCGCGCCTGCCTGCAGGTCCGGCCTCCCGCTGCCCCTCGTCCGGCGCCCCCTTCGAGGCGAGCGCCGACCGGATGGGAGATGGAGGCGCCGACCGGAATCGAACCGGTGAATCGAGGTTTTGCAGACCTCTGCCTTACCGCTTGGCTACGGCGCCAAGCTCACAGAAGGTACCACGCGCCCGTCGGGGACGTCAACGCGCGTTCGAAGTCGGGGCGGCGGGACCACCGGGGTTATCCTGAACCCCATGTCGCTCCAGGGACCGCAGCGCTTCTCCCACCTGCACCAACACACGGATTACTCTCTCCTGGACGGCGCCGCGCGCATCAAGGACCTCATCTCGTGGGTCAAGGAGGTCTCCCCCGACCGCCCGGCCGTCGCCATGACGGACCACGGCAACATGCACGGCGCCGTGCAGTTCTACAAGACGGCCGTGGGGGCCGGGGTCAAGCCCATCATCGGCTTCGAGGCCTACGTCGCGCCAGGCTCGCGGTTCGAGAAGCGGCGCGGATCGAGCAAACTGGACGGCGGCTACTTCCACCTCACGCTCCTCGCCAAGGACTTCAAGGGGTACCAGAACCTCTGCCGCCTGAGCAGTCGCGCGTTCCTGGAGGGTTTCTACATGAAGCCCCGCATCGACCTCGAGCTGCTGCGCGAGCACTCGGAGGGCGTGATCGCGCTCTCCGGCTGCCTGGGCGCGCAGATCCCCCGCACGATCCTCGACGTCGGCCCCGACGCGGGCGAGCGCGTCCTGCTCGAGCACCTGAGCATCTTCAAGGAGAACTTCTTCGTCGAGCTCCAGGACCACGGGCTCGACGAGCAGCGGCGACTGAACCCGATCCTGAAGGCGTTCGCCGACAAGCACGGTGTCGGCATGGTCGCCACCAACGACGGGCACTACGTACGCAAGACGGACGCGCACGCTCACGACGTCCTCCTCGCCATCGGCACGAAGGCCTTGGTGAGCGAGGAGAACCGGATGCGCTTCCCATGCGACGAGTTCTACGTCAAGAGCCCCGACGAGATGGCCGCCGTGCTGCCGGAGAGCGAGTACCCGGGGGCCATCGGCAACACGAACGTCGTGGCCGACCTCTGCGACGTCCAGCTCCCGGTCGGCTCGAAGCGCGTCTACCAGATGCCGGAGCTGCCGCTGCCGGAGGGCGTGACTCTGGCCGAGCAGCTCCGAGTCGACTCCTACCGCGGCCTCATGCGGCGCTACGCAGGCGTCGACGAGGCCTTCTGGCGGTCTTACGCCGCTGCGGCGGGCGTGCGGGACGTGGCGAGCGCGGACCTCGGTGCCGTCCTGCTCGGCATCGCGCGCGCCGGCGAGGCCAGCGTCCAGCCGCAGGTCGAGGGGGAGAACTTCCCCAGTTACCGCTACGCGCACCTCGAGCGGTTCGTGGCTGCCGGTGGTCTCGACGAGACCGCCCGAACCGTCTTGGAGCGGGTCGAGTACGAGCTCGGCGTCATCGTGGCCATGGGGTTCCCCGACTACTTCCTGATAGTCGCGGACTTCATCAACTGGGCGAAGGACCACGACATCGCGGTTGGTCCAGGGCGCGGCTCGGGCGCCGGCTCCATCGTGGCGTACGCCCTCGGCATCACGAACCTCGACCCGCTCGAGTTCGAGCTCCTCTTCGAGCGCTTCCTCAACCCCGACCGCGTCAGCATGCCGGACTTCGACATCGATTTCTCGGATGTGCGGCGCGGCGAGGTGATCGACTACGTGCGGGAGAAGTACGGCCACGACAAGGTCGCCCTCATCGCCACGTTTGGCACCCTCGCCCCGCGGGCGGCCATCAAGGACGCGGCGCGCGTGATGGAAGTCTCGTTCGCGGAGGCCGACAAGGTCGCCAAGCTCGTTCCCACGAAGTACGGTCGCAGCATCCCCATCGACGAGGCGTTGAAGGAGGTGCCGGAGCTGAAGGAGGCCTACGAGTCCGGCGCCAACGCGTTCGTGGATGTCGCAAGGCAGCTCGAGGGTCTGACCCGCCACGCCTCGGTGCATGCGGCCGGCGTGATCATCGCGCGCCACGACGTGCAGGAGTTGGCCCCCGTCTTCCGCACCGGCGACGGACCCATCGTCTGCCAGTACGACATGGGCTCGATCGAGGAGCTCGGGTTCGTGAAGATGGACTTCCTGGGACTGAGGACCCTGTCGTTCATCGAAGCCGCCGTGCGCATCGTCAAGGAGTCGCGCGGCATCGACCTCGACCCGGCGACCTTCCCACCCGACGACCCGGCCGTCTTCGAGCTCTTGTCCAAGGGCGACTCCGCGGGCGTGTTCCAGTTCGAGGGCTCCGGCATGATCGACACCCTGAAGCGCCTCAAGCCGCGGCGCATCCAGGACCTCATCGCCGTAGGCGCGCTCTTCCGCCCTGGCCCGATGGACAACATCCCCGCCTACATCCGGCGTCACCATGGGCAGGAGCCCATCGACTACACCGACTTCCCCGCCTCCGAGAGACTCCTGGCCCCCATCCTGGCCGAGACTTACGGCATCCCCGTCTACCAGGAGCAGATCATGCAGATCGCCCAGGCGGTGGCGGGCTACACGCTCGGTCAGGCCGACCTGCTGCGGCGGGCGATGGGCAAGAAGAAGCTCGAGGAGATGCTCAAGCAGCGGGCCAGCTTCCAGGCGGGCGCCGCGGCCAACGCCGTGGGTGAGGCCGAGTCGGGGCGGCTCTTCGACCTCCTCGAGCGCTTCGCCAACTACGGCTTCAACAAGTCCCACGCGGCTGCCTACGCCATCCTCTCGTACCAAACGGCCTATCTGAAGGCCCACTACCCTGTGGAGTTCGCGGCCGCCCTGCTCACCGTCGAGCGCGGCGACTCGGACAAGGTGGCGCAGTACGTGGCCGACGCGCGGCACATGGGCGTCGAGGTCTCCGCGCCGGACGTCAACACGTCGCGCGCCGACTTCACGCCTGTCGGTCAGCTCGTGCGTTTCGGCCTGTACGGCATCAAGAACGTCGGCGAGGGGGCCGTGGACCATATCCTGGCCGAACGCGAGCGCGGTGGACGGTTCAAGGACCTGTTCGACTTCTGCAAACGTATCGACACGACCGTGGTCAACCGGAGGGCGATCGAGTACCTGATCAAGTCCGGCGCCATGGACGGCCTCGTGCCGTCGACCGGTGCCGGTGGCGACGCCGCCGTTCGGCACCTCCTGCTCGCCAACCTCGACCTGGCCCTGAAGTGGGGCGTGGCCGAGCGCGAGCAGGCGGCGTCGGGCCAGTTCGGCCTGTTCGGCGCCGACGACATCGCCGCGCCCGTCCTGGCGGAAGCGCCGGCCATCGACGACCTTACCCTCCTGCGCTTCGAGAAGGAGGCCCTCGGCCTGTACCTGAGCGCCCACCCGATGGGTTCGTACCCGGGGCTGGCCGAGGCCGCCTCGGTGCCGGTGGACGGCGTGGAGCGGCACTTCAGGACGTTGAAGAAGGACGGCGTCTTCGGCGGCCGCGTCAAGGTGGTGCTCGCCGGACTACTGCAGAACGTGGTCAAGCGCCCGACCCGTAAGGGCGGCATGATGGCGCGCTTCGAGGTCGCCGACGAGTCGGGCAGCCGCGAGGTGCTGGCGTTCGGTCGCACGTTCGACGCCGTGGCGCCGCTGCTGGCCGAGGATGCGCCCGTCGTGGCGGTCGTGGAGCTGAGCGAAGAGGGCGAGGACGTGCGCGCCGTCGTGGAGCGCCTCATCCGCTGGGACACGCGGGAGGCCTCCCAGGGCGGCGCGCCGGAGATGGTGTTGCTCCAGTTCCCCGTCGCGCAGGTGCCGTGGGACCAGCTCCTCGAGCTCCGGTCGCTCCTCGACGAGTACGCGGGGCGCGTACCGGTGCGGCTCGAGCTGGAGGTCGACGACGACCGCGTGCTTTACGGCCTCGACGGCGCGGCGGTCGCCGGGGAGGCCTTGGACGAGATCAGGCGGTCGTGCCCGTGGCTGCAAGCCAAGCTGACGCTGGACCGGCAGGTGCTCCTGGCCGAGCGCTCTGTCAAGCCGTGGCAGGCGAACCGCTCCGAGGAGCAGGCCGAGGTGCCCTTCTGAGGGAGGGGCCCCGTCCTCGTGCGACCGAGGACTAGACCGCCGCGGCCACCTGGCGCCCGACGTCGATCTGCGTGGCCTTCATCTTGAAGGCCTGCGCGCTCGTCGCGGCGGCGTGGCCCGTCTCGAAGTCGATCACGCCCTCGCCGTAGAGCTCGGCCAGGTGATCGTCGAACGAGCGCATGCCGTCCAACCGCGCCTCGGCGAGCACGTCGTAGAGCTCCGGGGTCCGATCGGGATCGCGCACCAGGTCCTTGACTCGCAGCGTGCCCTTGAGGATCTCCGTCGCCGCGACGCGCCCGCCGCCCTTGCGCGCCAGGAGCCGCTGCGAGACGATGCCGACGAGCGACTCGGCGAACAGGATCCTCGCCGTGTCGCGCTCGTGCGGCGGGAACAGCTCGATCATGCGGTTGATCGTGCGGACGGAGTCCTGGGTGTGCAACGTGCTGAAGACGAGGTGGCCCGTCTGAGCGGCGCTGATGGCCGCCGCCGCGGTCGCGTGGTCCCTGATCTCGCCGATGAGGATGACGTCTGGGTCCTGGCGCATGGCCGCGACGAGCGCCTCGGAGAAGGACGGGGCGTCCATGCCGAGTTCGCGCTGCACGACGACGGAGCGCTTCGAGCGGTGGAGGTACTCGATGGGGTCCTCGACCGTCACGATCATCTTCGGGTGCGTGGCGTTGATCTCGTTGATGATCCTCGCCAGCGTCGTCGACTTGCCTGAGCCCGTCGGGCCCGTGACGAGCACGAGGCCCTTCTCCTGGTCCCTGAAGTGCTCGATGGTCTCGCGCGGCAGGTTGACCACCGCCAGGCCCTTCTCGTCCGAGCTGATGACCCGCAGTACGGCGCTGACGCTGCCGCGCTGCCTGAAGAGGTTGACGCGGAACCGCCCGAGACCGGTGACCGAGTAGGCCAGGTCGACCTGGTGCTTCGCCTCGAACGTGGCCCGTTGCGCCTCGTTGCACAGCGCGTCGACGAGCGCCGCCGTGACCTTGGGGCTCAGTTGCGCCTCGGTGATGGGTACGAGCTTACCGTCGAGGCGCGCCATGGCGGGCAGGCCGACGTGCAGGTGCAGGTCGGAGGCTCCGCGTTCCAGTACTTGTCGCAGCAGGTCGTTGAAGTGCATATGTCTCATACGATACTCACGTGCTCTAACGGGGTTCTTGCGCGGTCGTCGCCACCGACGGTACCCGCTCTCATCCGGCCAACCGTTACACTGCCTGGTCATGAACGGAGCTCCCATCATCCCAACGCGCCGCCTCCAACCGAGGCGGCCATGACGCGCGTAGCCGCGCTGGTAGTCCTGGCGGTCATCATCGTCGGTAGCGGCTTCTGGCTGGCGAGAGAGCGCTCGACCCCGAACGGCTCGGTACCGAGCGACGCCGCCGGCGCATCCGTGAGCGCTTCGCCCACGCCCGCCACGCCGGAGGCGCCCGTCGAGGAGGCCCCCGCCGTCGCCGAGGCCTCCCCCGACTCGCCGGAGGTCGGGGAAGAAGGGCAGGCGTCCGTGCCGGACGGCGCCGAACCTGAGGCCGAAGCCGGTGAGGACCAGGGTGTGGACGGGGACGCCACGGCGGCCGGTCCGCTCGCCCCCGTCGCGCTGCCGGACGGCTACACGCAGGTCGACTACCTGAGCGAGGCTCCTGTCCAGGCCTTCGACGCCCCCCGCCAGGTGCTGGACGCCGGCCTGGAGTACGCGGCCGTGCTGCGCACGAACCGAGGCGACATCACCGTCGACCTCTTCGAGGACGCCGCCCCGCAGACCGTCAACAACTTCGCCTTCCTGGCGCTCAACCACTACTACGACGGCGTGCCGTTCCACCGCGTGCTCGAGGGGTTCATGGCCCAGACCGGCGACCCGACCGGCACCGGCAGGGGTGGGCCTGGCTACGCTTTCGACGACGAGATCGCGCCGGAGCTCTCCTTCGACGCCCGCGGCGTGCTCGCGATGGCCAACGCCGGCAAGGACGCCCAAGGCAACGGCACGAACGGCTCCCAGTTCTTCCTGACGTTCGAGCCCACGCCGTGGCTCGACGGCAACCACACCATCTTCGGCCGCGTCGTAGCCGGCGACCCCGTGCTCGACGAGATCACCAGGATCGATCCGAACACGCCGTCCGCCATCGCGTTCTTCGACGACACGCTCGCGCAGTTGAGAGAACAAGGCGTCGACATCCCCGGAGCGGACGACGAGAAGGTCTCGGACGCGATCGAAGCGCTCCTGGGCGCCCTGCCGCTCGCGGGCCAGACGTTCGCGGTCGCGGGCCAGACCGCCGTCGTCGGAACGGCAGGCGGCAACCAGGCGTTCGGCTTCTGGCCGGCACCTGACGAACTACTCACCGTCGTGATAGCCGCGCGCCAGCGCTGACGCGCCCCCCCCGCTAACGAGCCCGGCTGTTCGTGAGCAACGCTGAACACACCGAGAAGACACCGAAGGGAAGAACGATGTCAGACCCACTCGCAGGTTTCCAACCCGTCGCCCCCCTCTCCACCGAGCGCCAGACGCGATTCCCGGCGGCCCAGCAGGTCCTCGACCAGGCTGGCAAGGAGTACCGCGCCGCCGTCAAGACGAACAAGGGCGACGTCGTCCTCGAGCTCTACGCCGACAAGGCGCCGCGCACGGTCAACAACTTCGTCTTCCTGGCCCTGAACCACTACTACGACGGCGTGGTGTTCCACCGCGTGCTCGAGGACTTCATGGCCCAGACCGGCGACCCGACCGGCACCGGCACGGGCGGCCCCGGCTACACCTTCGCCGACGAGTTCCACCCCGACCTCCGGCACCGCGGCGTGGGCGTCCTGAGCATGGCCAACGCCGGCCCAGGCCCTAGGGGCGAGGGCACGAACGGGTCGCAGTTCTTCATCACGTTCGTCGACACCCCTTGGCTCGACGGCAAGCACAGCGTCTTCGGCAAGGTCGTCAGCGGGGCCGACGTGCTCGACCGCATCCAGCGCATCGACCCGGGCAGGCGCGGCGGCGCGCAGCCGGACGTCATGGAGAAGGTCGAGATCTACGCGCGCTGAGACGTTCCTGCTCCACCGAGTGCATTTCGGGCCGCGGTCACTCACCGCGGCCCGAAGCCGTTACCGTCCGGCGGCCTTGGCGACCCGTCGCCGCTTCCGGCTCAGCCGAGCGGGCTCACCTTCAGGAGCCGCCGCGCGTGGGCGTCCTTCAGGTGCGCGATGAAAGCCTCCGCGCTCACCGCCTGCCGGTCCGGCTCCTGCTTGCTCCGGAACGACACCTCGTCCGCCGCCGCTTCCTTGTCGCCCACCACCACGATGTAAGGCACCTTGTAGAGCTCCGCGTCGCGGATCTTGGCGTTCATGCGCTCGTTGCTGTCGTCGACCCGGCCGCGTAGCCCGGCAGTGGTCAGCCGCTCCTGGAGCCCACGCGCGTACTCGACGTGGCGGTCGGCGATGGGGACGATGCGCACCTGCTCAGGCGCGAGCCATACCGGGAAGTGCCCGGCGAAATGCTCGATCAGGAAGCCGATGAGGCGCTCGTGGGTCGAGAGCGGCGCCCTATGCAGGCACAGGGGGGTCTTGCGCTCGTTGTTCTCGTCGATGTAGGTGAGCTCGAAGCGCGCCGGTTGCGCGAAGTCGACCTGGTTGGTCGCCAGTGTGAACTCCCGACCGATGACGCTCTTGATCTGCACGTCGATCTTCGGCCCGTAGAACGCGGCCTCGTCCTCCTCCTCCACGAACGGCACGCCGGCCTTGACGAGCGCGTCGCGCACCATCGCCTCGGTCTTGACCCATAGCTCGGGCTCGTTCACGTACTTCTTGCCAAGGCCTTCCGGCGCATGCTTGGAGAGGCGCATCTGGTAGTCGTCGATCCCGAAGAGCTCGAAGTAGTGGGTGTAGAGGTCGATGACCTTGAGGAACTCCTCCTCGAACTGCCCTTCCGTGCAGTAGATGTGCGCGTCGTTCATCTGCATGGAGCGCACGCGCATCAGGCCCATGAGGGCGCCGGAGTCCTCGTAGCGGTAGCAGGTCCCGTACTCGGCGAGCCGCAGCGGCAGGTCGCGGTAGCTATGCGGCCTGGCGGCGTAGATCTTGTGGTGGAACGGGCAGTTCATCGGCTTGACGTAGTACTTGTCACCGTCCTCGAAGACCATCGGCGGGTACATGGACTCGGCGTAGTAAGGCAGGTGGCCCGACTTCAGGAAGAGCTGCTCCTTGGTGAGGTGCGGGCTGCGCACGCGCTGGTAGCCGGCCGCCTCCTCGGTCTCCTTGGCGAGGCGCTCGATCTCCTCGACCATGATCGCGCCGCGCGGCAGCCAGAGCGGCAAGCCGGGACCGACGTCCTCGTCGATCACGAAGATGTCGAGTTCGGCGCCCAGCTTGCGGTGGTCGCGCTTCTTCGCCTCCTCGAGCTGCCAGAGGTGGTGGTCCAGCTCCTCCTTGGTCGCGAACGCCACGCCGTAGATGCGTTGCAGCATGGGCCGCGACTCGTCGCCGCGCCAGTAGGCGCCGGCCACGCTCATCAGCTTGAAGTGCGGCGCGATGACGCTGGTCCGGGGCACGTGCGGGCCGCGGCACAGGTCCGTGAAGCCCGCCTGGCCGCCCTGCTCGTAGAAGCTGATCGGCTCGTCGGCCGGCAGGTCGGTGATCAGCTCGACCTTGTACGGGTCGCCCTGCTCCTCGAAGCGCCGCAGTGCGTCGGCGCGCGGCAGCTCGTACTTCGCGAGCGGCAGGTCGGCCTTGACTATCGCCCGCATGCGCTCCTCGATGGCCTCCAGGTCGTCCGGAGTCAGCGAGCGCGGGAGGTCGAAGTCGTAGTAGAAGCCGTTCTCGATGACGGGGCCCACCCCCATCTTCACGGAGGCGGCTGGGAAGCCCTCGGCGACGAACAGCTCGCGGACGGCCTGCGCCATGACGTGGGCGAGCGTATGGCGAGCGAGGAGGACGGCCTCCGGGTCCTTCTTGGTGACGATGGCCACCTTGGCGCCCTCGGGGACCGCGCTCTGGAGGTCGGAGAGCTTGCCGTCGACCTTGATGCCGAGCGCGGCCTTGGCGAGGCCGGGGCCGATGGCGCTCGCCACGTCCGCGCCTGTGGCGCTCGCTGCGTCGGCGCCGACAGGCACGTCTAGGCGTCTACCGTCTGGGAGGAACACGAACATGGTTCACCTGGGTCTCTACGCGGCTGGAGCGGTCCAGCTCCCGCGTGCGAACTCTTGGCTGTGGCGGGTCTAGCTTTGGCTGGTCGAGCGGCCGTCCGAGGAACGGCCTATGGTTGGCATGGGTAGACGTCGCTTCAGCGACGCGTTCGCCTCATGCGCGCTTGCCCGGATCCTTGCCGGAACCGCGGTGCGTCGGCTGATGCTGCGGGCAACATGGTGAGGATGTTAGCACGACCAGCGCGTGCTCTTCGTGGTCTTCCTGGTATCCTCGTCCTCATGCACCTGGTCGCCCTCGTCTCGGATGACGCCACCCTCAAGCACGCGCTCCGCGACTTCCACGACGAGGCGGGCCGGTTCATGCTTCACCCGGTGCCGGACGGCTCGATGAGCGAGCTGGTGCGGGCGCTCCCGCGGCTCGACTTCGCCGGCGCCCTCGTGCTCGACGACGCGAGGCAGGCCGAGGCGAAGGTGCTCGCCAACCGCGCCTCCTTGGACGCGGACGACCTGGGCGTGGCGGACACCCTGACGGTCACGCAAGCCGGCATCATGGCCGACCACACGTTCGGGAGGGCGCTGAGCGCCATGCTCACGGCGCGCCGCTGGCACGCCGCCGGCGCGCACGCCGTCGTGCTCGGGGCCGGCCCCGAAGCGCGCGCCGTCGTGCGCGAGCTCGCGCGCCTCGGGGTCGCCTCGCTGGCCGTGTTGGCCCAGGACCGTGTGGTGGCCGAGCGCACCCGACCGCAGGCGGCCGGGGCCACGTTCTACGCCCGCACCTACCAGGACCCGCTCGGCAACACGCTCCTTGAGCGGGCGGACCTCGTGGTGCGCCTCGACGAGGATGCGCGGGTGCCCGAGGAGTTCGTCGGGCCGCACCTGACGATCATCGACCTCGCCGATCCCCGCGTGTCCCCATTGCGCAGTCGCGCCATCGCCCTCGGAGCCCTCACGTTCAACCGCCGCGACGTGGAGGCCCACCGCTTCGAGTTGGCTCTCAGCCAGATCCTGGGTGGCGGCATCGGGCTCGAGCCGATCCTGACCCTGTTCCACGGCCTTTAAGGTCTGCACGGCCTCCACGAGCCCGCGCGGAGCGCCCTCCGCCCCGCTCATGAACTTCTCGCGTCGGCCTGCGAGACTCTGTGGGATGTCGGCGGTACCCGAAGGCCTGGTGAGGCCGTTCCTCTCGCTCGCTCTCCTCGTTGGCCTCGCGGTCTGCGGCGTCGTCAGGGGTCAGGCCTCCGAGCAGACGGCCTACTACGCGCTCCCGGGCGCCAGCGCCACCGTCAACGGCGACGCCGTGTCGATCGTCTACGGACCCTACCGTGAGACCTACGTGGCCGGCCTCGGCTGGCTGTCGAACCTGACCGCCGACCCGCCCGTGCTGCGCGGCGACGACGTCCTCGTCAACGCGAGCGTCCTGGACGCCTTGGGCGTCTCGGAGCCGCGCCTGGCCGGGATCCGCTACTCCGGCGGCGCCGAGGTGCGCATCGTCCTGGACTTCGTCGGCGTCTCCCCCGCGGCCCTCGCAGGGCTGCGAACGGGCGGGTCGCGCGACGCCGGGGCGTCCCTGGAGCTGCGGTTGCCACGGCTGCTCTTGCCGGCCGGCACGCCGGAGGACGTGGCGGGCCTCGAGCTGGAGCTCGTCCCGGTCGACGAGGGCGTGCGCTTGCGCCTCACCGGCCCCGCCTTCGACTACGCCGCCTTCCCGCTGGAGGACCCGCCGCGCCTGGTGATCGACGTGACGCCGCAACGCGACCTCAGTCAGCTCGTCGAGGTGGAGAGCGAGGTGGCGCCCGGCGTGACGTACAGGCGTTACCGGGTCTTCGCCGACTCGGGCCCGAGCGTCGTGCACCTCGTGAGCGTCGCGCCCGGCAGCGGTGAGTTCCGCGTCGTCGGCGAGAGCCGCGTGGCCATGAGCGTCACCGAGCTAGCCTCTGGCGCCCTGGTCGCCCTCAACGCCGGCTACTTCGATACGAGCGACTACGCCGCCATCGGCCTCCTGAAGATCGACCACGGGCTACTCTCCCTGCCGAGCCGCGGGCGCGCCGGGGTCGCGTTCGGCGTCCAAGGCGGCCCGCTCATCGACCGGCTCGACGCGGACGTCCTCATCACCACGTCGCGCGGCGTGCTGCGCGTCGGCACCGCGAACGGGGACGGGGTGAGCGTCACGACCACCGCGGGCGCGCTCGCCGGCACCCCGAGCCAAGGCGTCCTCGTCATCAAGGGCGGAGTGGTCGAGGAAAACAAGATCGGACCGCGCCTGGTGCCCGAGGACGGCCTCGCCCTCGCCTACCCGGCGACCAACAGGGAGCTCGCCCTGCTCGATACCGGCGACCGCGTGAGCATCGACACGAGCCTGCGGCCGACCGGGTTCCAGGCCGCCGCCTACGCGGTCGAGGCAGGCCCGCTCCTCGTCAGGGACGGCGTGGCCGCTTACGAGCCCAGCTCGGAAGGTTTCGCGAGCGGACAGCGGATCCTGGACGGGCTCACGCAGCAGGCTGCGATCGGGGTGATGCCCGACGGTACGACGCTCCTGGTGGTGGCCGAGACCATGCGCGCGCAGGACCTGGTGCGGCTCTTCCTCGAGCTGGGCGCTGACCGGGCGATGCGCTTCGACAGCGGCAGCAGCACCACGCTCGTCGTCGACGGCAAGGTCGTGAACCGCAAGACGGAGCGCAAGGTCGTGAGCGCCGTCGTGTTCATCCCGGCGCTCGCCGGCCGCTGACCTCGTCCCCTCACCGCCGCCGGCTGGGCGGGGGCCTAGCGTGCGACGCCCCCGGCCCCCGCGCCCGTGTACGCTCGAGACCGGATGCCTGCGACGAGGCCCATGCACCTGATCGTGTCGGCCGGGCGCTCGCGTGCCGCCGCGGTGGCACGCCTGCTCGCGCTCCTCGCCTGCCTGGTCGCCTGCGGCGTAGGGTCGGCGGCGGGCACGGCGGTCGGGTTCACGCTCGGGATCGCCGACGAGGTCGTGATCGGTGCCTGGAACATGCTGCGCGTCGAGACCCGCGACCTGCCGAGGAGCACGCTCGCGCTACTGCTCGACGTCGGCACGCTGCGAGACGGCGAGGTGCCCGTCGAGCTCACCTTCGAGCTGTCGGGCGGCGGCGGGGTGAACGCGTTCGAGACGGAGCTGTTCGTCCCCCCTTTCCGCAGCCTCAGTTGGCGGGTGACCACCGCGGAGCGGGTCGTGGCCAGCGGTAGCCTCGCGGGCCGTGAGACCGACGGGCGTCCGCTCGACCTGGTCCTGGCATCCCGCGGGCCGGCTTCGCGCGCCGCCATCGCCAACGCGGTCGGGGGCGGGGCGCGGGTGGTGGAGGTCTCCCTCTCGGACCTGCCGGTCTCCCCGGCTGCTTTCGATGGCGTCAGGAGCCTCACGGTCGAGGGCTCCGCGCCGGTGGACGCCGTCGTGGCCGCCGCCGTCGCGGGCGCTTCCGTCGTCCTGGCCGGTGGACGCGACGCGTTGGCCGGCCCGCTGGCCGCGCTCGTGCCGCAGACGGGCGTGGCGACGCTCGGCGCCGGCCGCGTCGCCGTCATGGACCTGCCGGTGACCGAAGCCGCGGTCGCGGCCATCGGTGGCGCCGGCAACCTCGGGAGGCCGGGTCAACTGCTGGCCGCGGTGCTGGCGCAACCCCTCGTCGCCACCCCCAGGCAGGCCCCGGTCGGCGCCATCCTGATCGGCTCCGTCGCCTACGCGGTACTGGCGCTCGTAGCCATCAGACTCGGTGGGGCCCCCGGCCTGCTGGCCTCCGTCATCGTGGCGGCCTTCAGCGGTTTCGGCGCCTGGCGGGCCCTGCGCCCACCCCCGCCGCCTTACGTCGGCGCCGTGGCGCTGGCGCAGGTCGGTGGTCCGCTCGCCATCATGCACGAGGCGCTCGAGAGCCTGACGCTGCCGCGCGCGGTGCTCGACTTCCCGGCCGGGGCGGCGCCGGTGCGCCCACAGGCCTACTCCGGCAGCGCCCTGGCGGTGACCGTTCCGTCGCCTGCGTGGCGCTCCGTCACGGTGCGCTTGCCCCCGCGCGCCGTCGGCGCCCCTTTGGCGGTCCTCGGCCGCTCTATACGTAACGACTCGAGCGTGCCACTGACGTCGGTGTACGTCACGGGTCTCGGCGCGCAGCCCGACCTCGCCCCCGGCCAGGTCGCGGACCTCATACCGGGCGAGGTCGGCGCCTACCCCGACCTCTACCTCTCGCTCGTACCGGCGCTCCCCGACGGGACCTTGGTGGCCAGCAGCGGCTGCGTCGGCGACCAGCGGTGCGTCGTGTGGCTCGCGACCGTCGGCACCGGCGCGGCGCCCGAGGCGGGTACGGCCGAGGCGTTGGCCACCGCGCCCCGCGGGAGCGGTAGGGAGCCGGGGTCGCCGTGAGGGCGCTCGGTACGGTAGCGGGCAGGTTGCAACGCGCCGACCTCCTACAGGTCACGGCCCTGACGTTCGCGGTGCTCGTCGTCGCCCTCAACGTCAACTGGCCGGACGGCGGCGCTCGCGTCAACGAGGCCTGGGGTCCGGTGGTCGCGCTACGCAACAGCCTCCTGGCCCTGCTGGCGCTCGCTTACGCCGTCGGCATCTGGGGTCGCGCCGCGCCCGGCAGGCTGGCCGAAGCCAGGGTGACCTTCTTGGCTCTCGTCGCGGTGGCGGTCCTGACGTGGCCTTTCGAGGCGGCGGCGCGCGCGGCCACCTACCCCGCCGTCCCCGGCTACTGGCCCGCGCTCGTGGCCTTCCTCACCTTGGGGGCGTACTTCGGCCTCGGGCTGCTGGTCGGCCGCGCGCTTCGGGGCCGCTACGCGGGTGTGCTCACGTTCATCGCCGTGCCGGTGGTGCTCGCCCTCGTCGTATGGCTGGACGTGAGCGCCGGTGGAGGCCACCTGAACCCGTGGAGCGCCCCGAGCGTCGTCTCGCCCGCCTACCTGGCCTGGTCGCTGCCGTTCGCCCTGGTCGGCGCTTTCATCTTGTGGCGGCCCGGGCGGGGGTCGCCGGGTGGCCCCACCTTGGCGGGGCGGGACGAACCGTGATCTCGCCTAGTCGGCGCCGGCAGGCGAACGCACCCGAGGTCGGCGCTTACACGCTGCATGTCGCCGCGGCCCGGCGCATGGCGCTCGACCGGCGCGTCTGGCGCGCTGCGGTCGGGGCGTTGGGCGGTGCTCTGCTCGGGGCCGTGCTCAGCCGCTTCTTCGAGCTCCCGATGCTCGCGCACCTCGGGTTCACGCTCGTCGCGGCCGCCGTCGGCGCCGCGCTGCCGGTGCCGCCGCTGGCGCGGAAGGCGCTCGACACCATCGCCGATCAGACCGGTCTTGCCTACGAGTCGGGCCTCATCGTGCTCGAACGCGAGGCGGAAGGCGGCGCGCCCGACGAGTTCGGGCTCGCTGACCGTGTCGTGGAGGCGGGTGCGCGCTCGGTGCGCGACTACCGCCGACCGCCGGCGCCTGCGTGGTGGCTGCCCGTCGCCGTGCTCGCCGTGGCCACGCTGGGGCTCACGTACGCCTTCCCGCGTCGCGCGGCTCCTTCGACGACCGCGCGTACGACCGAGGCGGGGCTGCCGGCGGAGCGGGAGGGCGGTGAGGACCAGGCGCTCGAACGCGCCGGCGAGCTCGCGGGCCGACTCGAGGCCGCGAGCCGGGCGGAGGGTGCCGCGGCGCAGGACCAGGTGGGCGGCGGCGCCACGGACGACCGCGACGCGCTGCCTCCCGGCACGGAGGCGGGCAACGAAGCGCTGTCGCGCTTCCTCGAGGCCTTGCGCCAAGGAGAGGCCACCCCGAACTCCGGGGCCGGCTCCGGCGCATCCTCCCCCGTTGGCGGCGGCGAGAGCGCCGAAGGGAACCAGCCGCCTCGGACGAGCGAGCCCAACACTGCGGCCGCCGAAGCCGCTCCGCCTGGCGCTGGCGACGGTGGCGGCGGGACCGGCTCCGACGACGCCTCGGATGACGGCACCCCGGGCGGTACCCAAGCCGCCGGTGCGCGGCCCGAAGAGCAGAACGGGGTGACGGGCGATGCCGGTGCGGCGCGCCCGCCCGATGGGACCGCGCCGCAGGTCGCCGACGGTGAGGCGCCAGAAGGCGATCGCCGGCTCAGCGAGGGCGAAGAGGCCATGGGTGGCGGGGGCGCGCAGCTGCCGCGCGATGACGACAGGGGCGGCGGTGAAGGCGGGGCGTCCGGAGAGGGCGAAGGGGCCGACGAAGCCGGCGCCGTCGGCGTAGGGGGCGTTCCGCTAGATGACAACGCCGAGGGGGCCGAACCCGCGTTCGTGACCGGCGGCGTGGAACTGCTGCCCGGCGTCATCGAGACCGGGCCGACGAACCCCGCCGGTCGGGTCAGACTGCCCGGCACTTCCGAAGTGGAGCTCCCGGTAGGCACGCCCCTCGGCCCGTACGCCGAGGCGGCCGAGGAGGCGGTCGGCGAAGGCGACCTCCCTGCCGGCTATCAGGAGATCATCCGCCGCTACTTCCGATGAGCAGACTGTTAGTCAGGTACGGCAACTCCGCGCTGAGGGCCGCGGCCAACTCCGGGACGGCCTGATCGCGTAGGGCCTGCACCGTTGGGTCCAGGTCGATGGCCACTAGCTCCCCGTCGTTGGCTTCGACGCGGGAACCTTGCAGTGTACGGGTGCGTAGCACTTGCACCACCGCGTCGGTGCGCGGGTCGACGACCTGTGCCTCCAGGGCCACCGCCACGTCCACTCTCCGGCTCCGACCGTCGCGCGACGCCGTGACGTTGCGCTCGAGCACGGGCGCGCCGATCATCACTGCCAGGTCCGCCCCTTGCGTACGCGCGATCCGAGCAGCGCTCGGCGCGGCCCGACTATGGAACAGGTCGTTGTGCGTCTCGAGGAAGCGCATCGTGAACGACGAGACGTAGTTGAGGCCGGGCGCCGTCTCCCGTTCCAGCACGTCCTGGACCCCCTCTGCCGCCCCCCCGAGCACGGACTGCGCCGGGGCGTTGAGCACGGCGACGAGCGCCGCGCCGCCTTGCGTGCGCGCCGGCGCGCACGCTCCGAGGAGCGCGCCGAGCAGTATGACGATCGGCCAGGTCTTGGTGCGCTGTCTCATCATGGCTCTATCGTGCCACCTTCGGGCCACGGGCGCGGTGAGGCGGGCTTCATGGCCGGCTAAGGACGTTTTCCGGGAAGGGCCGACGTCGATCATGCTCCCATGGGTGAGCGACCCGTGTCTCGACCGCCCTCCACCTTAGCCGCGCCGTTCGTGGCCTCCTGCAGGCGAGCCTCCAACTCGGCCAGGGCGGAGGCCGGCACGCTGACCTCCACGTTCATCCCGCGCTCGTCGAAGCCGGGCGCGCCCCTGACCAGCGGGTTGAAAGCCTCCGCCCTCCCGAGCTCGTCGAGGAGCCGCAGCGCCACGTCGGTGCCCGCGAAGGGCACCCACACCCGCACGCTGACTACGTCGACCACCTCTCGCACCCCGGCCAGGTCGAATGCCTTCGCCAGCGTGCCGGAGTACGCCCTCACGAGGCCGCCCGCACCGAGCTTCTTGCCGCCGTAGTAGCGGACGACGACGCCTCCGACGTGATCGAGGCCCCGCTTGAGGACGACCTCCAGCATCGGTCGGCCCGCGGTGCCGCCGGGCTCGCCGTCGTCCGAGAAGCGCTGGATGGGCCCGACGCGGAACGCCCAACAGTGGTGCGTGGCGTCCGGGTGGTCGCCCCGCACGCTTGCCAGCCTGCCGAGGACGGACTCGGGGGAGTCGGCCTCGAACACGAACGCTATGAAGCGCGAGCCCTGGATGCTCTGCTCGAGGCTCGCCTCCCCCGCGACCGTGACGTGCGCCATGCCGGACTGTACCCCGAGGCCGTCCCGACCCCGTCCGGCACGTGCTAGACTCCCGAGGCATGAGCGCGCACGCGTACTTCACGGCCTCGGTCGGCCGCATGCCTGCGCCTCGCGCCTGGCGCAAGGGCGAGGCGGCGGTCGCCGCTCACACGCCGCGATGTCGCGCGTCACTGTTCTGAAGCGTCGAACCGTGCCAACGGCACGCGGACCGTATCTTCACAAGCACCCCGTCCACCTTCGCCGGCTCGTCTGAGAGCCGTTCGATGCGTTGCTCGAAGGAGTAAGCGTTATGGCGCTCGAGTTCTACAACACTCTCACGCGCGAGAAACAGCCGTTCGAACCCGTCGTACCGGGTCACGTCGGCATCTATATGTGCGGTCCCACCGTCTACTCCGACCCGCACCTCGGTCACGCCCGCGGCCCCGTCGTCTTCGACGTGCTGCGCAACTGGCTGGAGCACGAGGGGTTCGTAGTCAGGCTCGTGACGAACGTGACGGACGTCGGTCACCTCGTCGACGACGCCGATGACGGCGAGGACAAGCTCGCGCGGCGAGCGCAGATCGAGCGTCTGGAGCCGATGGAGGTCGCGGAGAAGTACTTCTGGGCCTACTTCGAGGCCATGGCCGCCATGCGCGTCAGACGCCCAAGCATCGTGCCGCGCGCGTCGGGCCACATCATCGAGCAGCAGGAGTTGACCCGGGAGCTCGTCGCGCGGGGGTTCGCCTACGAGAAGGACGGGAGCGTCTATTTCGACGTCTCCGCCTGGGACGAGTACGGCAGCCTCTCCGGTCGCGACCCTGCTCACCAGATCGAAGGCACGCGCACACTCGTGCGTTCCGAGAAGGACGACCCTCGCGACTTCGCCCTCTGGAAGCGCGCCGAGGGCGGCCACATCATGCGCTGGCCCAGCCAGTGGGGCGACGGCTTCCCCGGGTGGCACATCGAGTGCTCCGCGATGAGCACCAAGTACCTGGGCGACGAGTTCGACATCCATGGCGGCGGCCTCGACCTCGTGTTCCCCCACCACGAGGCGGAGCTGGCCCAGGCGCGGGCAGCGGGCAAGCCTTTCGCCCGCGTCTGGTTGCACTGGAACATGATCACGCTCCAGGGCGAGAAGATGGCGAAGTCGAAGGGGCACTTCGTCACCTTGGCGGGCCTGTTCGAGGCGTATGACCCGCTCGTCATCCGCTTCCATCTGCTCCGGTCCCACTACCGGAGCACGTCGGACTTCAGCGAGGAGGGGATCCGGTCGTCCGCTCAAGGGCTGAAGCGCCTGCGCGAGACCTACAAGGCGTTGCTAGCGGGCGCTTCCGAGGCCGAACGCGACGACCGACCCTTCGGCGAGTTCCGCTCCCGTTTCGCCGCCGCCATGAACGACGACCTCAACACCCCGCAGGCCATCGCCGTGCTGTTCGACCTCGCGAAGGCCGCCAACAAGGAGCTGGAGGACGGCGCCGCCGGCGCCTACCGTCTGGGCGCGGCGGCCGTGCTGGAGGAGCTGCTCGCCGGCGTGCTCGGCGTACCCCTGGAGGAACAGGACGCCTCGGCCGCCGGCCGCGTCCTGGACGGCGCCATGGAGCTCCTGTTGGAGGAGCGCCAGCGCTCGCGTGACCGTCGCGATTTCGCGCGAGCCGATACGTTGCGTGATCGGCTCGCCGAGCTGGGCGTCAACATCGAGGACACGGCAGAAGGGAGCAGGTGGCGCCTGGAGTGAGTCCGTGGCCGGTCTGATCTCGTCACGGACCCATCCTTAGCTAGGCGCTGAACCCGAGACCCCGTCCATCGGCCGCGCACCGTGAACCATGCTGGGCTCATGGACGCGCCGGCGCAACCAGTTGACGAGCTCGCAGCCCACTACTTGGCGGCGTTGGCCACGCCCGGCGTCGGTCCGGCGCGCCTCCGAGACCTCGTCGAGGCCTACGGTGGCCTCGCGGGGGTCCTGGGTGGCGAGCCGGTCGTCCTCGAGCGGCCGGATGCGCAACTCACACGGCTCGCCCGTGAGGTCGCCGCCGCGCTGCCCGCTGCCTTGCGCCGCGCGCGTCGCGAGGTCGACGAGGCCAGGGCGGCCGGGCTCCGGGTCGTGTGCTGGGAGGATGCCGCTTACCCGCCGGCCCTGCTGGAGGACGACCGTGCGGCGCCGCCGGTGGTCTTCGTGGCCGGCGACCTACCGCCTCAGGTCATGCGGCCCTTCGCCCAACTGGCGAGTTGCGCGTTGGTAGGCGCGCGCAGGGCGTCGCAGCCGGCGCTTGCGTTTGCCCGCGACCTGGCGCGCGCAGCGGCGCACCACGGGCTCGTCGTCGTCTCCGGCCTGGCGCTCGGGGTGGACTCCGCTGCCCACGAGGGCGCGTTGGAGGCGCCCGCCGGTTCTGGTGCCACGGTGGCGGTGCTCGGTGGCGGTCACGGTCGGCTCCATCCCGCAGCCAATCGCGGCTTGGCGGAACGCATCCTTCGCCACGGCGGCGCAGTCCTGTCCGAGTGGCCTCCGGCGGTCAACCCGCAGCCGCATCACTTCCTGCGGCGCAACCGTCTGATCGCCTGCCTCGCGCGGGTAGTCGGTGTCGTGGAGGCGGGCGCCCGGTCCGGGGCGCTCAACACTGCCAGCCATGCGGCGGAGCTCGGCAGGACCGTGCTCGCAGTCCCCGGCCGCCCTCAGGACGTGCGCAACCGCGGAGCGCTCGAGCTGCTCCGCGATGGCGCCGCCCCACTAATCGACGCGGGCGACCTCCTGCACCATTTCGGCCTTTCCATGATCGAGACGCCGAAGGCCGATCAGCGCGGGCGCGGCGGGGGCAGTGCCGTCGTGCCCGCTCCGGCGGCGCGTGCGGCGGCCGCCCCGACGGGGTCGCCCGACCTGGAGGGCATCGCCGCGGTCGGTCTGGAGTACGCCTTCCGAGGCGGCGAGGCTTCGCTGGACCAGCTCAGCCGCGTGACCGGTCTCCCGGCGTCCGAGCTACTCGCGTCGCTGGCGCTTCTCGAGCTCGACGGGCGCGTCGCGGCTACGGCCGGCGGCCGGTACCGCTGGCGCGGTTGAGGAGAGCCTCGCTCCGGGCCGGGCCTTGGGTCGCCCGCAGCCGGCGCTCCGCCGACGCCGGGCGGGACGGGGTTCTGTGGACACGGGAGCGGCGGATAGCTATCCTGATGCCGCGTATGTCACGAGACGGGGGTCGAAGCCCCATCGTCTCTCAGGTGGTTTGGCCGCTGCGGCCGGAAGGAGTAAGCGTGAAGAAGTACATGGTGTTCCTGGGGATCGTAGCCCTGAGCCTCGGGATGGCTAGTGCCCAGACCCTCAAGGTCTGGACGACCTGGCAGGATCAGACCCTGGACTGGCTTCGTTCGGAAGCTGCCAGCTTCACGGCGGCCTTCGGGGTCGATGTGGAGCTCGTGCGGCTGGACGTCAACGAGCTGAAGCAGCAGGCCCTTCTCGCCGCCCCGCAGGGCGAGGCAGGCGACGTCTTCGCCGGCGTCCCCCACGACCAGATCGGTGAGATGGCCGTCGGCGGCATCCTGCTCGACATGAGCAGCTTCGCCACCGCCGCCTACCTCTCCGACCTCAGCGAGCAGGCCCGCCTCGGTTACACGTTCGCCGGCAAGCTGTTCGGCCTGCCCATGTACGTCGAGGGTCCGGCGCTCATCGTCAACGACGACCTCGTCCCGAGCGTCCCCGCCACCTACGAGGAGACGATGGCGCTCGCCCAGCAGCTCACCACGGCCGACACGTTCGGCTTCATGTTCGACATCCCCAACTTCTACTTCAGCTACGGCTGGCTGCATACGTACGGCGGTTACGTGTTCGGGCGCGACGCCAGCGGCTCGCTCGACGCGAACGACATCGGCCTCGCCAACGAGGGCGCGATCAAGGGTGGCGAGGCGCTCGCCGCGCTGCGTTACGACCTCGGCCTGATCCCGTCCGGTACGAACTACGACGTCGCCAACGGCCTGTTCGTCGACGGCGCGCTCGCCATGATCTACACGGGCCCGTGGGCCATCAGCCAGTACCAGGACGCGGGCCTGAACGTGAGCGTCCACCCCGTGCCGCCGCTCGCCGACGGCACGCCGTTCTCCGGCTTCATGGGCGTGCAGGGCGTGCTCGTGAACTCGTTCACGAACCTCAAGGTCGAGGCCGCCAACTTCGCCAAATGGCTCTCCCGCAAGGACGCCCAGGTGTCGATGGCCAAGCTCTCCGGCCGCATCCCGGCCAGCGTCTCCGCGCTCGACGAGGTCATGGACGATCCGATCATCGCGGGCTTCGGCGCCGCGCTCCTCAACTCCGAGCCGATGCCGAACATCCCCGCCATGGGCTCCGTGTGGGCCCCGATGGGCAACGCCCTCACCGTCCTGACGGAAGACGCCTCCGCGGACGTGGCCGCCGTAATGCAGCAGGCGGTCGACGAGATCCAGGGCCAGTGAGCTACGGAGCCTGCATGTCCGGCGCACGGTCCGGTCGCGAGACCGACCGCGAGCCGGACATGCAGGCCCGCAATCGGTGACGACCTCGGCTAGGAGCCGCTCGACTCCTAGCCGCCTGCTCGGGGTGAGCCTCAAACCATGGATATCTCGCGCTCGGTCAAGGACCATCTGCCTCGCAGCCGCACCACGGTCGGCGGCCTGGCCAAGTCGCTCGGCCTCCTGACGGCGGCGCTGTTCCTCGCGACCCTGATCGGCTTCCTCGGAGCCACGCTCCTCCGGCTCCTGGTCCCGGAGGCCCCCGCCTACGCCGGCATCCCGATCGCGGCGGCGGCCCTGGTGCTCATGCTGCGCTACCTGGCGCGGCGGTTCGACTGGCTGATCCCCTGGTACTACCTGCTCCCCGCGATCGTCTTCCTCCTGACCTTCACCGTCTTCCCCGTCGTCCTGACGGTGTTCCTCGCCTTCACCGACTACGCGGGCATCAGGAACGGCGAGCTGAACATCAGCAGCGAGACGCCTATCCTCGCGGTCGACGGCGTGAACGTGACCGTCGCGGACCCGGCGACCCTGGATTGCGCCGACCTGCGCGACGGCTGTAACGGCGTGCGAGCCGTCGTGTACGCGAGCGGCATGGATACCGTCGCTGCCGAGTCCATCGAAGGCACGCGGTTGGTCATCGCCGGCCCGCTCCCGGCCGGGCGGGATGTCATCGGCGTAGAGCTCGACCTGCCCGATCTCGGCATCGCCTTCAGCTTTCGGGTGACGAGCGTCGACGGCAACGTGCTCACCCTCGAGCGGGCGCCGCCTTCGCCTCCCGACCTTACGGACGTACGCGTCCAGCTGGACCGCGCCGCCATCTCGCGCAGGATCGTCGCGGAGGCGGG
This sequence comes from Trueperaceae bacterium, assembly GCA_023954415.1. NCBI lineage: Bacteria > Thermotogati > Deinococcota > Deinococci > Trueperales > Trueperaceae > Trueperaceae bacterium. The sequence continues at coordinate 145,240 of JAMLIB010000006.1, read as the reverse complement.
CGCCCACCTGACGCTCGACGAGCCCTTGCCCGAGGGCGTCGAGCCTACCGCCATCGCCCGTTACAACGACTTCGGGTTCGTGGGCCTGCGCAACTTCAGCCGCGTCATCGCCTCCGCGCCGCGCGCCCTCATCCCCGTCTTCCTATGGAACGTATCTTTCGGCTTCCTCACCGTGTTCATCAACACCGCCGTCGGCGTGCTCATCGCCGTCCTGCTCAACAACAAGGCCCTGCGGTTCAGGAACCTGTACCGGACGCTCCTGATCGTGCCGTGGGCGCTACCTAGCGTCATCACCATCCAGGTATGGCGCGGCTTCCTCAACCAGAACTTCGGCGCCATCAACCGTGTCCTCGCGCTCCTCGACATCTCCTCGGAGCCGATCAACTGGCTGGCCGGCGACCCGGCCGCGGCTCGCGCCGCCATCCTGGTAGTCAACCTCTGGCTGGGGCTGCCGTTCATCATGACGGCGACGCTCGGCGCGCTCTCGGCGATCCCCGACGAGATCTACGAGGCGGCGCGCATCGACGGCGCGAACGTCTGGCAGGGGTTCTGGAACGTCACCGGTCCGCTGCTGCGCACGGCCCTCATCCCGATCACCCTGAGCAGCTTCGCGTTCAACTTCAACAACTTCAACGTCGTCTTCCTCCTGACGGACGGCGGTCCGCCAGTGAGCTGGGGCACGGCCACCGCGAGGGGCACCGACATCCTCATCAGCTGGGCCTACAACGAGGCGTTCCGTAGTCAGGGCGGCTACGCCTACGGGTTCGGCTCGGCCATCTCGCTGCTGATCTTCGTCATAACCTTGGCCGTCAGCCTGATGAACTTCAAGGTCACGGGCGCGCTCAAGGAAGAGGGGGCGCGGGCATGACGCGTGGCACCCGGCTCCACTACCTGAGCATGGTCGCTCTCGTGGTCGTGGTGGCCGGCGGCATCGCGCTCCTCTTCGCGACCGCCCCCGAGGCGATCACCCGGAACCGCATGCTCGTGGTGCCCGGCGCTTGGCAACGCTTCCTCGCCGCGTTCGTGCTCGCGGTCGCGGGTGTAGCCGGCACCGCATACCTCTACGGCCTGGCGACGCGGCCGCTGCGGGCGCCGAGGTACGCGGTCACGGCCGGCACCCACGTCTTCGTCTGGCTCGTGATCGGCGCCGTGTTCTACCCGGTCGTCTACCTGCTCTCCGTCTCGCTCAACCGCAACGACACGCTGGCGGGCTCCCTGCCGAGCACGGGCAACCTCCTCGTGCGCGCAGGGGTGATGCCGAACCCTGCCGACTTCTCCACGTCGCAGTTCGCGAAGATCGTCTCGCAGACGCACGTGTTCGGCTACCAGTGGCTGCTCGTCGGCATCATGCTGCTGGCCGTAGTCGTGCTCGTCGCGAGCTTCGCCCTGCCGCGCCTCGGCGTCACCAGCGCGCGCGCCGAGCGGCTCAGGGGTTACGCGGGCTGGGCCGTCTTCGTCAGCGCTGCCGTGCTCGTTCTCTCCGTCCAACCGGGGCAGTTCTACGGCGTGCGCGAGAGCGACGGCGCCCGGCTCCCCGCGAGCATCGGCGGCATGGTGCCCCTGTACATCCGCAACACGCTCCTCGTCTCCGGGGTGACGGGCGTCATGGCCGTGCTGCTCTCGACCACGGCCGGCTACGCCTTCTCGCGGCTGCGCTTCCAGGGGCGCTACGGCACGCTGCTCGCCTTCGTCTTCGTGCAGATGTTCCCCACGTTCATGGCGCTGGTCGCCATCTTCTACCTGATGAGCAGGCTCGACCTACTCAACACGTTCACCGGCCTCATCCTCGCCTACTCCGGCGGCGCGATCGCGTTCTCGTCCTGGATCTTCAAGGGCTACCTCGACTCGCTCAGCCCCAGCCTGGAAGAGGCGGCGATGGTGGACGGCGCCACGCGCTGGGGGTCGTTCTGGCGCGTGATACTGCCCATCAGCGTCCCCATGCTCCTGTTCATCTTCTTGCAGCAGTTCATAGGCACCTACAGCGAGTTCATCCTCGCCAACACCATCCTCGTCGGCCAGGACCTGTGGACGGTCGGGGTGGGCCTGCGCAACTTCTCCACGAACCAGTTCGCCACCCAGTGGGGCGCCATGGCAGCGGCCGCCGTGCTGGGCAGCGTCCCCATCCTGGTCATCTTCTACTCGTTCCAGAACGCCCTGACCGGCCAGTTCACGGCCGGGAGCGTGAAAGGCTGAATGGTAGACTCGCACATGGTTAGCGCTAACGAGAGCTTCGGCTACGGGACGCAGGTCTGTCTCGACGGCGCTTCGGCAGACCCGGGCGCGATCGCGAACGTCGAGGGTGCCAGGCGGTTCGTGAGCGAGCTCGTCTCCGCGGTCGAGAACACGTGCCACGACCTGACCGACGCCTCGGTGGTCACGGTGGACGCCGGACCCGACGGCTACAGCCTGGCGCTCGTCGCGGGCGAGACGTCCGCCACCCTGCACGTGTTCCTCGAGCTCAGGGGCGTGGCGCTACAGCTCTTCTCCCCCCATCACGTCCCCGCCGGCAACGTCACGGACCTCTTCCTGGCCGCCTTCGGCATCGGCCGCTACCAGAGCGGCGTGCGCGGCAGGGGGCTGATCTTCCCCTCTGAGCGCGCGCTCCTTGCCCGCATGCTGAGTGGCCAGCGCTCGTACACGAGGCTCAGGCTGCTCCCCGCCGAGCCCGTCACCCTCTAGCGCGTGACCGCCTCCCCGCTCGTCCTCGCTCTCGACCAGGGCACGACGAGCTCGCGCGCCATCCTTTTCGACGTGCAAGGGCGCGTACTGGCGTCGGCCCAGAAGGAGTTCCCGCAGAGCTACCCGCGGCCGGGTTGGGTCGAGCACGACCCGCTCGACCTCTGGTCCAGCCAGGTCGGCGTGGCCGGCGAGGCGTTGGCCCGCGCCGGTGTCCCCGCGGCGCGGCTGGCCGCCGTCGCCATCACCAACCAGCGGGAAACGGCCGTCGTCTACGACCGCTCTACCCTACGGCCGATCGCCAACGCCGTCGTGTGGCAGGACCGGCGCACGGCGGCCGAGGTCGCGAGGCTGCGCGCTGACGGCGTGGAGGAGCTCGTCCGCGCGAAGACGGGACTGCTCCTCGACCCGTACTTCTCCGCCACCAAGGTCGCCTGGCTCCTCGACAACGTTCCGGGCGCGCGCGAGCGCGCCGAGGCCGGTGAGCTGGCGTTCGGCACCGTCGACACCTGGCTGAGCGCGAAGCTGACGGGCGGGCGCGAGCACGTGACCGACGTCAGCAACGCGTCCAGGACCCAGCTCTTCGACATCCACCGCGCCGACTGGGACGACGACCTGCTCGCGCTCTTCCGGGTGCCGCGCGCGCTCATGCCCCGAGTGGTGCCTACGAGTGGGGTCGTCGCCGAGATCACCGAGGGGCCGCTGGCCGGAGCGCCGATCGCTGCCCTCGTCGGCGACCAGCAGGCGGCCACGTTCGGACAGGCGTGTTTCGCGCCGGGGCAGGCGAAGGCCACCTACGGCACGGGCGCCTTCCTCGTCCTCAACACCGGCGCGGAAGCGCAGGCGTCGCGCAGCCGGTTGCTCACGACCGTCGCCTGGTCCGAGGGCGGTCGGCTCGAGTACGCGCTCGAAGGCAGCATCTTCATGGCCGGCGCCGTCGTGCAGTGGCTGCGCGACGGTCTGGGGATCATCCGCGAGGCGAGCGACGTTGGCAAGCTGGCCGCCGGCGTGCCCGACTCCGGTGGGGTCATGTTCGTCCCAGCCATGACCGGCCTCGGAGCGCCGCACTGGGACTCGGGCGCGAGGGGCACCGTCGTAGGCCTAACTAGGGGCACCACCGCCGCCCACCTCGCGCGCGCCGCCCTCGAGGGGATCGCCCTGCAAGTGGCCGACGTGGTCGCTGCCATGCAGGCGGACGCTGGTCCGGTAGGCGAGTTGCGAGTGGACGGGGGCGCCTCCCGGTCGGACGAGCTGATGCAGCTCCAAGCCGACGTCCTCGGGGTGGACGTGCTGCGCGCCGAGCAGAGCGAGACCACCGCCCTCGGCGCCGCTTACCTCGCCGGCCTGGCAGTCGGCGCCTGGCCGGACCGCGACGCGCTCGCCGCGCAGTGGCGCGCCGGGCGCCGGTTCCAGCCCCGGATAGCCCCGCGGCGCCGGGCCGCCCTCAAGGAGCGGTGGGCGGAGGCGGTGGAGCGCTCCAAGGGGTGGGTGGACGGTCGGGGCCTGGAGTAAGCGATACTTGGTTGCGCGCGTGTCCTTGGGAACGCGGCCGCACCGCGCCGGAATGGCGGAACCGGTAGACGCAGCAGACTTAAAATCTGCCGCCCCCACGGGCATGCGGGTTCGAGCCCCGCTTCCGGCACCAAGGGATGGCGTCCAGGACGCAAGTCGAATGGGCGGCTTTCGAGTCGCCCTTCCTCTTGCCCGTCTCTGGCGCACCGACCGCGCAGTGCGTCACGGCTCGCCCAGCGCATAAGAACGGCGTAAGAGCGTGCGCGGTACACCATGGGACGTCGTGCCCTCCGCCGCTCCCCACACCGACGAACCCGAACCCGCTCCGGCCCCCCTCTGCCCTAGTTGCGGCAGCCCGGTGGTTCACATCGATACGTCCGTCGAGGTCAAGTACCTCGTGCAGTACGCGCTGATGGTGCGAGACCTCGAGGTCCTCGCGGAGCAACTCGGCGACGCAGGCTGGGACGATCACACGCCCGCGGCTTGCGACGCCTGCGGTTGGAGCGGCGAGGTCGGGGCCTTGAAGCATCGGAAGCGGTGAACGTCGGCTAGGTAGGTTGGGTATCGGGACTGGCGCGAGGCTGGTTACCCGGTATAATCTATGCGTCCGCTGGCAGGGCGCCTCCCTCGGCGCTTGGCGGGCGATCGACTCGGTAGCGTGGCGATGTAGCTCAGCTGGTGAGAGCGCACGACTCATAATCGTGAGGTCGACGGTTCGATCCCGTCCATCGCTACCACGTTCAAGGGCGCGGCTTCTCAGGGAGGCCGCGCCCTTGCCTTTTGACAGGGGTGCCGCCCGTACGGCGCGACGCCCCTATTGACGCCCCCGCGCTCCCATGCTACTTTGCTGAAAAGGTTTTCAGATAACGTTTTCACACGAAGGGCTCAGATGGCCACCATCCGTGAGGTCTCCCGGCTTGCCGGGGTATCAAACGCCACCGTCTCCAGGGTCTTGAACGGCACCGTCCCGGTGTCCCCCGAGGTCACGGAGCGCGTGCTCGCGGCCGTCGAGCAGCTCGGTTACCGCCCCAACGCCTTCGCCAGAGGCCTAGTCACCAACCGCTCAGGCGGCCTCGGCGTGTGCGTCAACGACGTCGCCAGCCCCTACTTCGGCCTGCTCATCCGCGGCGTGGAGGCGGAGGCCGAGGCCGCGGGCATGCACCTCCTCGTCTCCAGCGGCCACGCCGTGGCCGAGCAGGAGCGCGCCGGCCTCGAGTTCCTCGCCGACCGTCGCTCCGACGCGCTCGTCGCACATATCGAGGCCATGCCGGACGACGCCCTGGCGGAGTACCTCGCGCGCCCTACCCCGCTCATCCTCGTGGGACGCAAGCTGGAAGGCCACGAGGAGCGCTGCGTGTACCTCGACAACGAGGCGGGCGGCGTCCTGGCCACCCGACACCTGTTGGAGCACGGCCACACGCGCATCGGCCACATCACGGGCCCGGAGCGCTTCCCCGACAGCCGCGCGCGGCGCAGGGGCTTCGAGGGCGCCATGCGGGCGGTAGGGCTCGAACCCGACGGGCGGCTCGTCATCGAGGCCGACTTCGAGGAGGCGGGCGGCTTCCGCGCCATGCGCGAGCTCCTGGAACGCGACCCCGGCCTGACCGCGGTCTTCGCGGGCAACGACCAGATGGCCGCGGGCGCCTTCGCCGCGTTGCGCGAGTCGGGGCGCAACATCCCGGACGACGTCTCTGTCGTGGGTTACGACGACGTGCTGCTCGCGCGCTACCTCCACCCGACACTCACGACCATCCGCCAGCCACTCGAGGAGATGGGCCGCGCCGCGGCTCGGGCCGCGCTCGCGCTGTTGGCGAACGAGGGAACGGAGGTGAGGAACCGCTTCGATCCGCAGCTCGTGAGCCGGCAGTCGGTCGCACGGCCGCGCTGACACAGGTTCGAGACGCCGGCACGCCTCCCCGAGAGGTGTCGGCACCCCCGGAAAGGAAGGCGTGATGCAAGCGAAAGCAAGACTGTTCCTCCTGGCGGCAGCGCTGCTGCTCCCCACCGCGTTCGCGCAGACTCAGATCTCCATCGGACTGTTCCCCGACCTCGACTCACACGTCAACGCGGTCATCGAGCAGTTCCAGGCCGAGAACCCCGACATCCAGGTCGAGGTGCGCGTCCTCCAGCACGGCGATCACCACACGGCCCTCGTAACGAACCTGGCCACCGGCTCGGGCGCGGCCGATGTCGTCGCCATCGACGTCGGCTTCATCGCCCGCTTCGTCGCGGACGGCGGTCTCGTCGACCTGAACGCCGCGCCCTACAACGCGTCGCAGTACCAAGACCTCTTCGCCGAGTACGCCTGGTTGCAGTCGAGCACCACGGACGGCAGGCTCATCGCCATGCCGACCGACCTCGGCCCCGGCGTGATGTTCTACCGCCGCGACCGCTTCGAGCAGGTCGGGGCGAACATCGACGACGTCATCGAGGACTGGGACGCCTACGTCGAGTTCGGTCGCCAGGTGACGCGCGACACGGACGGCGACGGCAAGGTCGACGTCTTCCTGATTGCCGACGCCTCGGACGTAGCCCGCGCCATCATGCGCGCCAACATCGCCGCCGGAGACGGTGTCTTCTTCGACGCCGCCGGCAACGCCCTCGTCGAGTCCGACCGCTTCAAGGAAGCCTTCCGGGTCGCCAAGGAGATCCGCGACGCCGGCTTGGATGCCCGCATCGGCTCCTGGACGAACGAGTGGTACGAGGCGTTCAAGCGCGGCACCGTCGCGACGCAGCTCACGGGCGCATGGCTCCTCGGTCACCTGCAGAACTGGATGGCCCCGGACACGGCGGGCCTCTGGGGTGCCTCGAACCTGCCCAACGGCATCTACGGCTCGTGGGGCGGCTCGTTCTACGGCATCCCCGAGCAGTCGCAGAACAAGGAGGCGGCCTGGAAGCTCGTGCAGTTCCTGACCACCCGGCCCGACATCCAGCTCGCCGCGTTCGCGCGCATCGGGGCCTTCCCGGCCGTGACGAGCACGTACGGCGACGCCCTGTTCGACGAGGAGATCCCGTTCCTCGCCGGTCAGAAGGCCAGGCTCCTCTTCGCCGAGGTGGCGCAGAACATCGAAGGCCGCGCCACCAACCCCGGTGACCAGATCGCCGAGGAGATCGTGAACTCCGCCCTCTCGCAGGTGCTCGACGAGGGTAGGAGCATAGACGAGGCACTCGCGGAAGCCCAGCGGCTCATCAGCCGCCGCGCCAGGTAGAGCGCCCGAGACCCGGCGCGAAACGTGTCTGGTCGTCCTGCTTGTGAGGACGACCAGACACGCCGGGTGCCAGGACCGTAGCCATGGCCGTCGACTCCGGAGCCACCACCGGCAAGCCGCCCGTCGCGGTCGGCAAACCAGCGCGCACGTTCCGCTGGCACCGCTGGCAACGCCGCTGGGCGCCGTACCTGTTCGTCAGCCCCTTCTTCGTCCTCTTCGCCGTCTTCGGGCTCTTCCCCACCCTCTTCTCCATCTATCTCTCCTTCCAGTCCTGGAACCCCGTTCAGGGCCTCGGGTCCATGAGCTGGGTCGGGATCGAGAACTACCAGTTCCTCCTCACCGACCCGTGGTTCTGGAAGTCGCTGCGCAACACCGTCTGGATCGCCCTTGCGTCCGGCATCCCCCAGCACGTCATCGCGATCCCGCTCGCGTTCGTCCTCGTTAGCGGCGTGCGCTACGGCCTGCGCCACCCGCTGACGGCCGCCTATTTCCTGCCGTACATCACGTCGACGGTGGCCGTCGCCATCGTCTTCAACACCATCTTCGGCACCCAGTTCGGCCTCCTCAACTGGACCATCGACGGCCTCGCCTCGTGGCCGGTCACGAGCTGGCTCTTCGCGGGCATCAAGGAGTCGCTGCCCATCAACTGGCTCGGGCGCGCGCCCTACATCAAACCGGCCATCAGCATCCTGGTGGCCTGGAAGTACTTCGGCTTCAACGTGGTGCTCTACAGCGCCGGTCTCGCCACGATCCCGCGCGAGTACCACGAGGCTGCCATGATGGACGGCGCCGGCCCCGCGCAGCGCTTCCGGCACATCACGCTGCCGCTGCTGCGGCCCATGATGTTCTTCGCCGTCACGCTCACCATCATCGGCAACCTGCAACTCTTCGACGAGCCGTTCATCCTCACGAACCGCACGGGCGGGCCGAGCGAGTCGGGGCTCACGCTGGCCATGTACCTCTACCGCACGGGCTTCGAGTGGCTCGACATGGGCACGGCGGCCGCCATGGCCTGGGTGCTCTTCCTCGTGATCGGGACGGCCACCATCGCGCACTTCCTGCTCTCGGGCCGCCGTGGCCTGGAACGGAGGGAGTAGGTGATCACGCCACGCCCGGTCGCCAACAAGGCGCTGCCACGCGCCGGACGCCTGCTCACCCTGCTCGTGTTGGCGGCGCTCGCCGTCCTCACCGTCTTCCCCTTCTACTGGATGTTCGTGCTGGCCACCCACACGCGCGAGACGATCTTCGCCGCCCCGCCGCCGCTGCTCTTCGGCGACGCGCTCCAACGCAACTACGAGGGGCTCGTCGCCACCCTCCCCTTCTGGCGCAACATGTGGAACAGCGTCTACGTCGCCGGCATGGCGACGCTCACCACGCTCTTCTTCTGCTCGCTCGCCGGCTTCGCGTTCGCCCTCTACGAGTTCCGCGGGCGCAACCTGCTCTTCGGCTTCCTGGTGGCGTCGCTGACCTTCCCGCAGCTGCTCAACATCATCCCCTACTACCTCATCATCGACTTCATCGGCTGGCTCGACACGCCGCGTGCCCTCTGGTTCCCCGGCATGGCGAGCGCCTTCGGCATCTTCCTCATGCGCCAGTACATCGCGTCGGCCATCAACCGCGACCTGCTCGACGCCGCCAGGATCGACGGCGCCACCGAGTTCCGCATCTACTGGAGCGTCGCCCTCCCCCTCATCAGGCCGGCCCTCGCCACGCTCGCCCTCCTCACGTTCATAGGGCAGTGGAACAACTTCCTCGGGCCGCTCGTCATCCTGCGCAGCCGCACGACGTTCACGCTCCCGCTCGCGCTGCGCTCGCTGCAAGGGCTCATCAACACGGACTGGGGCGTCGTCATCCTCGGCACCGCCCTGGCGGTCGTTCCGCTCCTCGTGCTCTTCTTCTTCGCCTCGCGCCAGGTGATCGAGGGCCTGACGGCCGGGGCGGTGAAAGGGTGACGGGCCGCCCGCCCGCGGGGCACGTGCCTGCCGGACGCGCACCGCTTGGGTACGCCGGCGTGAGCCCGGTCCTTGCTCCGCGGCCCGGCGCGCCCCGCGGCGCGGCTGCGCGGCTGGCCGCGGTCCTCCTCGCGGCGCTAGCCCTCGGCGCGGTCGCTCACTCCCAGGCCACCGTGCGCGTCGGGGGCGGCAAGGGCCTCCGGCTCGCCGAAGACGCGCTCAGCGGCTTCAACTACGGCAACTCCATGCGCGTCGTCGGGTGGGAGGACCGGTTCGCGGCCCTCGGCTTGACCTCCTTGCGCTTCCCGCCCGGCAACGTGGCGGACGAGCAGCCGCTCAACGCCGCGGCCGTCGCGGCGCTCAAGGTGAACTGGGAGCTGCTCGGCCAGCCGGAGCTCACGTTCGTCGCGAACCTCTTCACGGGCAGCCCGGCCGAGACGGCCGCGTCCGCCCGCCTCCTCCTGGAGGCCGGCATCGACGTCACGCTCTGGGAGATCGGCAACGAGCCCGACCTCTACGCGGCCAACCGACTGGACCCGTCGTGGACGCCAGAGCGGTACTGCGCCGCCTTCCGCGAGCACGGCGCCGCCCTGCGAGACGTCGTGCCGGGCGCGCGCCTGGCCGGCCCCGGCGTATCGGGCGCACGGCCGGGCGGCCTGACCTACCTCGCCGAGGTCCTGCGCCTCTGCGGCGACGCCATCGACATCCTCACCTTCCACGTCTACCCGACCGACGGCACGTGGAGCGACGCAACCGCGCTGGCCACCGCCGACCTCGTCACGGGCGAGCTCGAACGCATAGGGGGCTGGCTCGCCGACCCGGAGGCCAACCCGCTCGGCCACGAACGCTCCATCGGGGTCGGCGTCACCGAGTTCGGGCTGTCGTGGCGCACGAACAACTTCCGCCACCTGGAGGACATGCCGGCCGCCCTCTGGCTCGCCGACACGCTCGGCCGCCTGGCGGAGGGCGGCGTGGCGATCAGCCACTACTTCGCCCTGCAGGCGATGGGGGGCCACGGCCTGATCGACTCGAGCGGCTGGGTGCGGCCGACCTACCACGTCTACGCGCTCCTTGCCGGCTTCCGCGGCGAGGTCCTCGAGACGGCGGTCGCGGGCGCTGCCGGACTCACGGCCTACGCCGTCACCGACGGTGGCGCCATGAGCGCACTGCTGGTGAACCGGTCCGAGGACGCCATCAGCGTCGGGCTCGAGCTACCGGCGGGCGCGCCGACCGAGTTCGAGGTACGCGTGCTGAACGACGCCACTTTCGACCTGCTCGACGGGCCGAGCGTCGCCGCCTACACCGTCGGCGCCGAGCTGGAGGCGCCGGCCAAGTCCATCGTCGTGTTACGAAGCGAGCCTTCCCGCGCGCCCAACGAGGAGTGACGCATGATCGACCGCACCGCCTTCCCTGAGGACTTCACCTGGGGCGTCGCCACCTCGTCCTACCAGATCGAGGGCTCGACCGACGCCGACGGCGCCGGGCCGTCCATCTGGAGCACGTTCTGCGCCGAACCCGGGCGGATCGTCGACGGCTCGGACGGCGCGGTGGCCTGCGACCACTACCGCCGCTGGCAGGCCGACCTAGACCTGATCGAGGACTTGGGCGTCGGCGCGTACCGCTTCTCCCTGAGCTGGCCCCGCATCCTGCCGGAGGGCACGGGCCGGGTGGAGCAGCGCGGGCTCGACTTCTACGACCGCCTCGTCGACGGCCTGTTGGAGCGCGGCATCGAGCCTTGGGCCACCCTCTACCACTGGGACCTGCCGCAAGCCCTGCAGGACGCCGGCGGCTGGCCGGAGCGCGCCGTCGCCCACGCCTTCGCCGACTACGCCGACGTCGTCACGGCCAGGCTAGGCGACCGCGTGCGCGCCTGGACCACCCTCAACGAGCCCTGGTGCAGCGCCTTCCTCGGCTACGAGAGCGGCGAGCACGCCCCCGGCCTGCGGAGCCGCCGCCAACACCTGCAGGCGTCGCACAACCTGCTCCTCGCCCACGGGCTCGCGTTGCCCCGCATGCGGCGCAACGCCCCCGGATCGCTGCACGGCATCGTCCTCAACCTCAACCCCGCCTACCCGGCGAGCGCCGCCCCCGCCGACGTGGAGGCAGCGCGCCGCTTCGACGGCTTCTTCAACCGCTGGTACCTCGACCCCGTCCTGCGCGGCGCGTACCCGGCCGACGTCTGGGAGGGGTACGGGCAGCACGTCCCGCGCGTCGAGCCGGGCGACCTGGAGCTCATCGGCGCCCCCATCGACTTCCTCGGCGTGAACTACTACAGCAGGACCGTGGTGACCGACGCGCCCGGTGACCCCTGGCCCGCCACGCGCGACGTCGGGCTGCCGGTCCCGCGCACGGCCATGGGTTGGGAGGTCAGGCCGCAGGCCCTCACCGAGCTGCTGCTGAGGCTGAGGCGCGACTATCGGCTGCCGCCCGTCCACATCACGGAGAACGGCGCGGCTTACGACGACGTCGAGGAGGACGGCGTCGTCTCCGACCCCGAACGCGTCGACTACCTGCGGGCGCATGTGGCGGCCGTGGCGGACGCCGCCGCCGCCGGAGCGCCCGTAGCCGGCTACTTCGCGTGGAGCCTCCTCGACAACTTCGAGTGGGCGCAAGGCTACACGCGCCGCTTCGGCCTGGTGCACGTGGACTTCGCGAACCAGCGGCGCAGCCTCAAGGGGAGCGCTCGTTGGTACCAGCGCTTCCTCGCCGGGGGTTGACCGGGCCGAAGTGTATTGTTCTACCCCGGCGCGAAGCTCACGGCTGTTACAGTGACGTCCATGCTCGAGCCGTCCCTCGACCTCTACGGCACCACCTTCGATACGGTCGACGGCATCCTGCGCGAGCTGCTCGCCAAGAGCAGGGCTCGTTACGCCCTCATCATCGACCACAAGGGCTTCGTGCTCATGCACGCGCGCGCCTTGTGGGCGCCCAAGCCGCCTTCGCTCGACTCGTTCGCGACCCTCGTGGCCTCCAACTACGCGGCGAACCGCGCCATCGCCAACCTCTTCGGCGAGGCCGGGTTCCGGGAGACGGTCCAGCAGGGCGCGGAGGTCGGAACCTACCTCGAGGAGCTCGGCAGCGAGGCCCTCCTCGCGACCGTGTTCGACTCGAGCGCCCAGCTCGGGCGCGTGAAGCTCGCGGCCAAGCACGCCGCGGACGCCATCCGGGTCGCCCTGGAAGGCGCGACGGAGGCGCCGCCGAGCATGCGCTTCGACGCGGAGTTCCAGCAGGATGCCACGGCGCTCCTCGACGGTCTCTTCGGTGCGAGGGACAGATGAGCACGATCAACTTCTCCGCGCGCGAGATCAACTTCAAGATCGTCTACTACGGCCCGGGCCTCTCCGGCAAGACGACGAACCTCAAGCAGATCTACCAACAGGTGCCGGCCGAGGCCAAGGGCGAGATGGTGTCGTTGGCCACGGAGGACGAGCGCACGCTCTTCTTCGACTTCCTGCCCCTTGACCTCGGCAAGGTCAACGGCTTCAAGACGCGCTTCCACCTCTACACGGTGCCGGGCCAGGTCTTCTACAACTCCTCGCGCAAGCTGATCCTGCGCGGTGTCGACGGCGTCGTGTTCGTGGCCGATTCGTCGATGGCCCGCTTGCGAGCGAACGCCGAGAGCCTGCGCAACCTGCGCGAGAACCTCCAGGAGTACAACCTGCGCCTCGCCGACGTGCCCTACGTCATCCAGGCGAACAAGCGCGACGTGCCCGACGCGATAGGCATGGACGCGCTGAAGGCCGTGCTCGACCGCGAGGGCAAGGTGCAGTTCTACGAGGCCGTCGCCGCCAAGTTCGAGGGCGTGTTCGAGCCCCTCAGGGGCGTCGCGACCATGGTCCTCGAGAAGCTGGCCCAGAAGGCCTGAGCGTTAGTCGGAACCACGCCTGGACGGCCGGAACGGCGTCGAGGTGCGTGCTATGTTCGACCCGATGAAGCGCACCCCACTGTTCGAAGCACACGAGGAGCTCGGTGCCCGCATGGTCGAGTTCGCGGGTTACTCGATGCCCTTGCACTACCAGGCCGGCATCAACCAGGAGCATCTGACGGTAAGGCAGGGCGTCGGCCTGTTCGACGTCTCGCACATGGGCGAGGTGCGGGTCGTCGGCCCGGCCGCGACGCGGTTCCTGCAGTACGCCACGCTGAACGACCCGGGGCGCCTCAAACCCGGCCGCGGCCAGTACAGCATGCTCCCGAACGCCACCGGCGGTCTCATCGACGACCTGTTCGTCTACCGCGAGGGCGAGGACGATTTCCTGGTCGTGGCCAACGCTTCCAACACTGCGGCCGTCGTGCGGCACCTGCAGGACCTCGCCGCCGGCTACGAATGCCACGTGATCGACGAGTCCGACACGGTCGCCCTGCTCGCCCTGCAAGGCCCCGGCGCCCCGCTGCTGCTCGGCCAGCTCGTCGACGACGACCTCGGTCAGGTCAAGCGCAACGCCACGCTCGACGTGATCCTCTCCGGCATCCCCGTCCGGCTGAGCCGCACGGGCTACACGGGCGAGGACGGCTTCGAGATCTTCCTCAGGCCGACGGACGCCGTCTCGGTGTGGAACATGCTCCTGGCGGCCAGCGCCAGCCCGTGCGGTCTGGGCGCTCGCGACACCCTGCGCCTCGAGGCGGGCTTCCCCCTCTACGGCCACGAGCTGACCGAACGCTCCAACCCCCTATGCACCCCGTTCGCCTGGGTGGTCAAGGACAAGGAGTTCTTCGGCCGCGAGGCCATGTGGGACCCGGGCTGCGCCACCCGGCTCGTCGGCCTGCGGCTGACTGAGCGCGGTATACCCCGGCAGGGGTACCGGCTCCTGGACGCCTCCGGCGCGCCCGTCGGCGAGGTCACGTCCGGCGCCCTCTCCCCCCTCACCCGCGACGGCATCGGCTTCGCGTGGGTGAGCCGTGAGCTGGCCGAGCCCGGCACCGAGTTGGCCGTCGAGATCAGGGGTCAGGCCGTCGCGGCGAGAGTGGTCCAGCCGCCTTTCCACCTGACATGATGCTTGGCAGTACACGTGCGGCCGCGCGCCGCTTCACCTAGGAGCCCGACATGAAGACACCGACAGAACTGCGTTACGCCGAGTCACACGAGTGGGCCGCCCCGGACGGCGGCTCCGCCACGGTCGGCATCACGGACTTCGCTCAGGACCAGCTCGGGGACGTGGTCTTCGTCGAGCTCCCCGACGTCGGACGCCGCGTGGCGAAGGGCGAGCAGATGGCCGTCATCGAGTCCGTCAAGACGGCGTCCGACATCTACGCCCCCGTCTCGGGCGTGATCGAGGCCGTCAACGACGCGCTGGACGCTCGGCCAGAGCTGATCAACTCCGACCCGTACGGCGACGGTTGGCTGGTGCGCATCGGCCTGGCGGACGCGAGCGAGTTGGCCGGCCTGCTAGACGCCGCGGCCTACACGGCGAGCGCCTCAGAGGAGCATTGAGTTGCGCTACATCCCGCACACGCGGGAGGACGTCGAGCGCGCGCTGGCCAAGGTCGGCGCGCCTTCTATCGACGCCCTCTTCGCGGACCTGCCGCAGGCGCTGCAGGACCCGGACATCCAGGTCCCGACCGGCATGGACGAGGCCGGCCTGCTCGCGCACCTGCGGGCGTTGGCGGCCAAGAACCGGCCTGAGGGCCCCAACTTCCTCGGCGGCGGCGCGCGCAGGCACTTCACGCCCTCAGTCACCGCCCACCTCGCCATGCAGAGCGAGTTCGTCACCGCCTACACGCCTTATCAGCCCGAGGTGGCCCAGGGCATCCTGCAGGCCACCTTCGAGTACCAGACGATCATGTCCGAGCTGACCGGCCTGCCCGTCAGCAACGCGAGCATGTACGACGGCGCCAGCGCCGTGGCCGAGGGCGTGCTCCTCGCCATGCGCCAGACGGGCCGCGACCGCGTGCTCGTCAGCCGTGGCGTGCACCCCGAGACGCGCGCCGTCATCGCTACGTACCTTGCGGCCCTCGACCTGGAGCTGGAGCTCCTCGACCTCGACCCCTACACGACGCCGACGCCCGGCGTGACGGACGACGTAGCCTGCGTCGTCGCCCAGCAGCCCAACTACCTGGGCTACGTCGAGGATATGCCTGCGCTCACCGGCGCCGCCCACGCGTCCGGCGCACTGCTCGTCGCCGCGGTCGACCCCCTGAGCCTGGCGGTCCTGGCCCCTCCGGGCGAGTACGGCGCCGACATCGCGGCCGGTGACGGTCAGACGCTCGGCAACCCCCTCAACTTCGGCGGCCCGGCGTTCGGGTTCATGGTCGTCGGCGAGGAGCTCATCCGGCAGTTCCCCGGTCGGCTCGTCGGCGAGACGGTTGACGTCGACGGCAAGCGGGCCTTCGTGCTCACTCTACAGGCGCGCGAGCAGCACATCCGTCGGTCGAAGGCCAAGTCGAACATCTGCTCGAACCACCAACTGACGGCCATCATGGCCGCCATCAACGTCGCCGCCCTCGGCCCGGCGGGCCTGCGCGACCTGGCCGTCGGCTCCGTCGTCAACGCCCACAAGCTCGCCGACGCGCTGAAGGCTGCCGGCTTCGCGCCGCGCGTCGAGGCGCGCTTCTTCAACGAGTTCGTCCTGCCCGTCGGTCAGCCCCCGGCCAAGCTCCGCTCGGCGCTGGCGCGCTCGGGCGTGCACGCGGGGGTGGAGGCGCCGGCCGAGTACGGCTTCGGCGACGCGATCATCCTCAGCGCGACCGAGAGCACCACGGCGGCGGACATCGACGCCCTGGTTACGGCGCTCGTCGCCTGCGGCGAGGGGCGCGTGCGCGCGCTGGAGGCCGGGAATGCCTGAGCGGTTCCAGGCGCACGCGCAACTCCCCCTCATCTTCGAGCGCTCCAAGGCCGGGCGCCGGGCCTCGCAACCCCCCGCGCCCGAGCAGGCCGACCTCTCCGCGCTCCTGGGCGCCGAGAACCTCCGCCAGGCCCCGCCGCGCCTGCCGGAGGTCAGCGAGCTCGACCTGGTCAGGCACTACACGCAGCTCGCCCACCGGCAGATGAGCATCGACGCCAACATCTATCCGCTGGGTAGCTGCACCATGAAGTACAACCCGAAGGTCAACGAGGAGGCGGCCAAGCTCTTCCAGGACCTCCACCCGTACCAGGCCGAGGAGACGGTGCAGGGCGCGCTGCAGCTCCTCTTCGAACTGCAGGGCGACCTCGCGACCATCACGGGCATGGACGCCGTCAGCCTCCAGCCGGCGGCGGGCGCGCACGGCGAGCTGGCCGGAATCCTGATGATCAGGGCGTACCACCGCGCCCGCGGCGAGGGCGAGCAGCGGCGCATAGTCCTCGTCCCTGACGGCGCTCACGGCACCAACCCCGCCACCGCCGCCATGGCCGGTTACGCCGTCGTCGAGGTGCCGACGGGCCCCGACGGCGAGGTCGACCTCGCCGCCCTGAAGGCGCGCCTGACGCCCGAGGTCGCGGCCGTCATGCTGACGAACCCCAACACGTTGGGGCTCTTCGAGCGGCGCATAGTCCAGATCGCCGAGGCCGCCCACGCCGTCGGCGCCCAGCTCTACTACGACGGCGCCAACCTGAACGCCATCGTCGGCCGGGCGCGGCCCGGCGACATGGGCTTCGACGTCGTGCACCTCAACCTGCACAAGACGTTCACCACGCCCCACGGCGGGGGTGGGCCGGGCACCGGACCGGTGGGCGTCAAGGCGCACCTGCGCGAGTTCCTGCCCGTGCCGGTCGTCGCCAAGGACGGCGAGCGTTACTTCCTGGACGAGGACGCGCCGAACACGATCGGCCGCATGCGCTCGTTCTACGGCAACTTCGGCAACCTCGTGCGCGCCTACACGTACATCCGCTCCCTCGGGCGCGAGGGGCTGCGCGAGGTCAGCGGCTACGCGGTCCTCAACGCCAACTACCTGCGCATGCGCTTCAAGGAGCTCGGTTTCACCGTGCCCTTCGACCGCGTGAACATGCACGAGTTCGTCGCGCAGCCGCCGGCCGGCCTCAGGACGCTCGACATCGCCAAGGCGCAGCTCGACCACGGCATGCACCCGGCTACCGTCTACTTCCCCCTGATCGTCAAGGAGGCGCTCATGGTGGAGCCTACGGAGACGGAGTCGCTCGAGTCGCTCGACGCCTACGTCGACACGCTGGCCGAGATCCTCGAGCGCGCGGCCGCCGAACCGGAGTACTTGCGCGGGGCGCCCTACTCCACGCCGGTGCGGCGCCTCGACGAGGTGCGCGCCGCGCGCCAGCCGGTCTTGCGGTACGACTTCGAGGACTAGACCGAGCCCGCCACGCTAGAGCGGCGCCCCCCGACCGTCGGGATCGGGGGCGCCGTAGTCTTTGAGGGTTTCGCGCGCCGCATGGCGCGCCGAGAGGAGCGGGCGGTCCTGGTTACGCAGAGGTTACGCAGAGCGCCTGCCAAGGAGGGGTCATGCGGAGCAGCCGCTCGAGCCGTCGCCGCTAGGGGCGGCCGCGCCGTCTGTGCGGAAGCTGTGACCGCAGCCGCACTCGCTCGAGGCGTTCGGGTTCTTGACGCTGAAACCGCCCCCGAGCAGGCTCTCGACGTAGTCGACGCTCGAGCCGCGCAGCAAGGGCCAGCTCCGCTCGTCGACGACGAGCCTGACGTCGCCTTGTTGGAAGACCCGGTCGCCGTCCAGGCGCTGCTCGTCGACGCGCATGCCGTACTGGTAACCGCTGCAGCCGCCGGACTTGACGAACACCCGGATGGCGGCGTTCTCGTTGCCTTTGAGCAACTGACCGGCCTTCTCGGCGCCGGCCGGGGTCAGGCTCAGGCTGTCGGTGTCGGGCGTGGGCAGTGACATGGTGCAGAGGATACGCCATCGATGCCCCGGAGGATGACGCCTGTGAACGTTCCGCGACCGCCGAGGCCACCCACCGAGCCTGGACGCCCGCCCGGCTGCCGGGTATACTTCTTCGGCCGGCGCGATGAGTGTCGCTCATGCGGCGCGGTCACCTCGCCGGACGGCATGCGAAGCGCCCAGGGGGGTATAGCTCAGTCGGTAGAGCGGCGGTCTCCAAAACCGTAGGTCGCGAGTTCGAGTCTTGCTGCCCCCGCCAGGTCGCCACGGCACCCCAGCGTACTGGGGTGCCGTCATGCTTCGAGAGCGCGCAACCCCCCGTGGTATCCTCCAGCGTGTGAACCAGCACGCTCATCGCGCCGCTAGGCCGGCCAGGTTCCTGGTAGCGCTCCTCGCCGCGTTGGTCTTGGGCGCGCCCGCGTCGGCGGCGACCAACGAAGTGTGGGTCGTGCCGATCGATGGCGAGATCAGCGCCGCCACCACCGCGTTCGTGCGCAACCGCGTCAACCAGGCCAACGAGGACCAGCCGCTCGCCCTCGTCCTGTACCTCGACACGCCGGGCGGGGCCGTTGCGGCCATGCAGGACATCGTCGGCATCGTCCTGCACGATGCGCGCGTCCCTACCATCGCCGTGGTCCAGAACGCGTTCAGCGCCGGCGCCCTCGTCGCCATGAGCGCCGAGCACCTCGCCATGTTGCCCGGCTCGAGCATCGGCGCCGCCCTCCCCATCCTCTCCACCCCCACCGGTATCCAGACGGTCGACGAGAAGTTCTCCTCCGCCCTGCGCGGCGAGTTCCGCAGCGTCGCCGAGGCGCGCGGTCGCAACCCCGTCGTCGCGGAAGGCATGGTCGATCCCAAGGTCGAGGTCCCCGGCCTCTCGACGGCCACGGAGCTGATCACCCTCACCGCGCGCCAGGCCGTCGAGTACGGCATCGCCGACGCGGAGGCCGCCACGCTCGACGCCGCGCTCGCCACCTTCGGCTTCGCCGGCGCCCGCGTGGTGCGATTGGAGCCCGGCCTGGCCGAGCGGCTCGCCGCCCTCCTCGCGCGGCCGCTCGTCGCGGCCGCCCTCATCGTCCTCGGCGTCGGCGGGCTCCTAATCGAGGCCTTCACGCCCGGCTTCGGCATCCCCGGCGCCATCGGGCTCAGCGCGCTCGCCGTGTTCGCCGCGGCCGCCTACTTCGCCGACCCGCTCGGGCTGTTCGACGTGGCCATCCTGGTGGTCGGCATCGTGCTCCTGGCCGTGGAGGTCTTCCTCCTCCCTGGCTTCGGCGTCCCAGGCGTCCTCGGCCTCGCCGCCATCGTCATCGCCCTCGTCAGGATCTTCGAGGAGGGGACCATCCCCGTGCTCGGCTACACCGTCCTCTTCGGTGGCGTGCTCCTCGGCGTCCTGCTCTGGCTCCTGCCCAACAGCCGGCTCGCCGCCGCGTTCCGCCTGACGACGCGCATAGCGACGCCCGACGGCGGCGGGCTCGAGTTCCGCAGCGAGAGCAGGGACCTGGTTGGTCAGACGGGCGTCGCCATGTCCGACTTGAGGCCGGCGGGCGTGGCCCGCTTCGGCCAGGAGCGCGTCGACGTCGTCAGCGAAGGCGAGTTCGTCAACGCGGGCGCCACCATCAAGGTCCTGCGCGTCGAGGGCAACCGCGTCACGGTGCGCGCCGTCGACGGGCGCTCCATCGCCGCCCGGGGCGACGAGTAGAACCGGAATCACGCTAGCCAGCGCCGCCAACGAGCGCAGCAGCCACAAGGAGAGCACATGGACATCCCGCTACTGATCCTCGCCGGCGCAGTAATCCTCTTCTTCATCATCCTCTTCAACTTCATACCCGTCGGCTTGTGGATCTCCGCCGTCGCGGCGGGAGTCAAGGTCTCGCTCTTCTCGCTGCTCGCCATGCGCCTGCGGCGCGTGCCGCCCAACCAGATCATCCTGCCGCTCATCAAGGCGGACAAGGCGGGCATCGAGGTCAACCAGAACCAGTTGGAGGCCCACTTCCTGGCGGGCGGCAACGTCAACCGCGTCGTCGACGCGCTCATCGCCGCCGACAAGGCGCGCATCGCCCTCCCGTTCGACAGGGCCGCCGCCATCGACCTGGCCGGCCGCGACGTCCTGGACGCCGTGAAGGTCTCCGTCAACCCGCGCGTCATCCAGACGCCCAACGTGAGCGCCGTCGCCAAGGACGGCATCGAGCTCATCGCCACGGCCCGCATCACCGTGCGCGCCAACCTCGAACGCCTCGTCGGCGGCGCCGGCGAGGAGACGATCATCGCGCGCGTCGGCGAGGGCATCGTCTCCTCCATCGGCTCCACGGACAGCCACAAGCACACCCTCGAGAACCCCGACATCATCTCCAAGACGGTCCTCGCGAAGGGCCTCGACTCCGGCACGGCCTTCGAGATCCTCTCCATCGACATCGCCGACGTCAACGTCGGCCGCAACATCGGAGCCCAGCTCCAGACGGACCAGGCCGAGGCCGACAAGCGCGTCGCCCAGGCGAAGGCGGAAGAGCGCCGCGCCATGGCCGTGGCCGCCGAGCAGGAGAACCGCGCGCACGTCGAGGCCATGCGCGCGAAGGTCGTCGAGGCGGAGGCCGAGGTCCCGCAGGCCATCGCCCAGGCGTTCCGCGACGGCAACCTCGGCATCATGGACTACTACTCCTTGCAGAACATCCAGTCGGACACCACCATGCGCGGCAGCATCGGCAGGGCCGCCGAGGAGGGTAGCGACCGAGGGTGAACATCGGCTTCGAGGAGATCATCGGCCTGATCTTCTTCGTCTTCTTCTTCGTCATGCCGCTGTTCACGAAGAAGAAAGGCCAGCAGGGCGGTCAGGCGCCGCGCAAGCCGAACGCTCCCGCGACCGGGGGCGCCGGGCAAGGCGTGCCCGGCACGCGCCCCTCGGCGACTACCGCCCCACAGGCCCGGGGAGCCAAGGCCGACGCCGGCGCGTCCGGACGGCAGCCGCAGTCCTTCCGCGAGATGCTCGAGGAGATCCAGCGGCGGGTGGCGGAGGCCGAGCAGGCGACGCAGAGAGGCCCCGCCGGTCAGGTTCCGGCGGGTCGGCAGGCCACGCCCGCGCGGCCCGTCGCGACGCCTACCACGCTGCCTCCCGCGCACCAGGGCGGTCTGGTCAGCGGGCAGCAGAGCGGTCGGCTCGTCACGGGCGGTCCTGCTGGGGGCCAGCTCGTCTCCGGCAACGCGCCCTCCGGCGGGCTCGGGCGCGAAGGCGCCTCGGCACCCCTGCCCGAGTCCGAGCCGCTCCAAGTGACGAGGCGGCGGGTCGACTCGCGCCGCGCCGTCGACGCCCACGAGCAGGTCGTGCGGCCGAGCGTGCGCACGCCGGGCGGGAGACAGGGCGCGAGGCCGGGAGCAGCTACACTGGGCGCGCCAGGCGCGCGAAGGGAACCGGGTGGAAGGGGTTCCCATGACGAGCGGCACGGTGGCGTGGGGGGACCGGCGTTCCTCGGCGCCGGACGAGACGACCTCTTGCGCGGCATGATCTGGCATGAGGTGCTCTCCGAACCGGCAGCCCTCAAGCGCCTCAGGAGGACGAGATCGCGACTTCGTTGACGCTAAAGCTCCGCAGTCCGGCCGAAGCTCTATCGCTCTACGGCCACAACGACGAGAACCTCAAGCTCATGCGCGCTCGCCTGCGCGCCAAGGTCGTGGCGCGTGGCGACGAGTTGCGCCTCAGCGGCGAGCCTGCCGAGGTAGCTCGCGCCGAGCGGGCTTTCCGCAACCTCCTGCAGACCATCAGGCAAGGGGGTGAGGTGAGCCTCGCCGAGATCACCTTCGGTGAGCTCGACGACCCCGCCGACGCCGGTCAGGCGCTCGGCGGCGGTGACGAGCGGTCGGGCACGGAAGGCTCGGCCGGCGACGGGACCGCCACGCAGGCGCAAGGCGTCGACGCGCGCCTGCCCGGCCGCACCCGCCCGAAGACCGCCGGCCAGCGGCGTTACGTCAACGCCATCGCCCGCAGCCCGATCACGTTCGGCCTCGGCCCGGCCGGCACCGGCAAGACGTACCTCGCCGTCGCGATGGCGGTCGAGGCGCTCCTCGCCAACCGCGTGAAGCGCATCATCCTCACGCGCCCCGCCGTCGAGGCGGGCGAGCGGCTCGGCTTCCTGCCTGGCGACCTGCAGGCCAAGATCGACCCGTACCTGCGGCCGCTCTACGACGCCTTGCACGACATGCTCCCGGCCGACAAGGTCGAGCGGCTGCTCGAGCAGGGCACGATCGAGGTCGCGCCGCTCGCGTTCATGCGCGGCCGCACCCTGAACGACGCGTTCATCATCCTCGACGAGGCCCAGAACACGACCCCGGAGCAGATGAAGATGTTCCTGACCCGCATGGGCTTCAACAGCAAGGTCGTCGTGACGGGCGACACCACCCAGACGGACCTGCCCACGTCCGTCCAGAGCGGCCTGAGCACCGCCAGCGCCATCCTGAGGGACATCGAGGGCATCGAGTTCCAGCACTTCACGAAGGCCGACGTGGTGCGCCACCCCTTGGTGGCCCAGATCGTCCTCGCGTATGAGCAGCACGCCTAGACGCCTGAGGATGGCGGCGGCCGGTCGTTACTGGCTGCTGGCACTACTGGCGGCCATCGCCTTCGGGCTCATCCTCTACAGCGTCTACGGAACGCGCCAACGCACGCCCCTGCGCGTCGGGCAGCCCAGCCCGCAGACCTTCGTCGCGCCCGTAGCGACCCAGGTCGTCGACCTCATCGCCACGCAACGCGAGCGGCAGTCCGCCAGGGCCCAGATCGAGCCCGTCTACACGTCCGACCTGCAGGTCACGACGCTCGTGCTCGCCGCCGTTACGAGCTCCGGTCTACCTGCGCCAGTCATCGACGAGGTGATCAGTCGCTATCAGGCGCCGCGCGGTGTCCGTGCCGCCGACCTGGCCGGCCTGATCGGTGAGGTAACGCGACTGGCGCCGGCCGACAGGCAGCGCGAGACGCGCCTCGTGCTCGAGCGGCGGCTGGCCGCGAACTCCGTGCCCAACGATCGCCTCACGCAGGTGGCGCGGGACGCCGCTGCGGCGGCGGTCGCGCCCGTGATGCAGTCCGTCGAGGCCGGTCAGGTCCTCGTGCGCGCCGGCGAGCCGCTCACGGACGACGAGCTGCGCGTCCTCGACCAGCTCGGGCTCTACAACGCCCGCGACGAGGCGGCGTCGCAGACGACCTGGATCGTCGTAGGCATCGTCCTGCTCACGATCATGCTCGTCGCGCCGCTCGTGACGACCAGGGCCATGCTGCGCTCCACCATGTCGTTCCGCAAGGTCGCGTTCCTCGTCGCCCTGTCGTTGGCCGTCCTGGCCCTACAACGCCTCGTGGTGGGCGCCTCGCCGAACTTCCTGTTCGCCTTCCTCGTGCCGCTCGTGGTCGCCGCGCTCCTCGGCCCGCGCGCCGCCATGCCGTGGGCGGCGTGGATGGCGCTGGCGGTCGGCCTCATCGTGCAGGCCTCCCCCCTGTTCGCCGTCGCCGCGACCCTCGTCGGGAGCGCCGTCGCCGCGCACCTGGCGCGGAGCCTCACCAACCGCCTCAGCCTCCTCTTCGCCGGGACCCTCGGCGGCCTGGCCGCGTCGGTGTCGCTCGTCGGCCTCGTCCTGCTGGGTGGAGGCATGACGCCGGGCGGCATGGCGGCCGGGGCCGGCCTGCTCTTCGCGGGGGGCGTCCTGGCCGGCGTGCTGGCGCTCGGGCTCCTGCCCATCGCCGAGAGCGGGTTCGGCTTCCTGACGGACTTCCGGCTGGTGGAGCTGTCGAGCCCCAACCACCCGCTCCTCCAGCGGCTGATTACGGAGGCGCCCGGCACCTACCAGCACAGCCTCATCATCTCCAACCTGGTCGACCAGGCCGTCAAGAACGTCGGTGGCAACGCGCTGCTCGCCCGCGTCGGCGCTCTGTACCACGACGTCGGCAAGATCAAACGGCCCGGGTTCTTCGTCGAGAACCAGTTCTCCGGCGACAACCCCCACGACCGCGTCAGCCCGCACCTCTCCTATCTCATCATCACGAACCACGTGCGCGAGGGGGTCGAACTGCTCGAGGAGTACCGCATGCCGGAGGAGCTCACTGCCTTCGCGGCCGAGCACCACGGCACCACGGTCCTCAGCTACTTCTACAAGCGCGCCCTCGACGAGGGGCAGGTGGAGGAGCTGAACTTCCGCTACCCGGGTCCGAAGCCGCGCTCCAAGGAGACGGGCATCCTCATGCTCGCCGACGCCGTCGAGTCGGCTTCGCGGACCCTGTCCGACCCGACCCCGACGAGCATCCGCTCGCTCATCGACCGGATCGTCAAGCAGCGCCTTCAGGACGGCCAGTTGGACGAGACGCCCCTCAACTTCCATGACCTGGATGTCGTCGCCGCGACCTTCCAGCGCATGCTGACGGCCATCCTCCACCGTCGTATCAACTACCCGAGCGCAGAAGAGGTACGCGGCCTCAAGCGCTCCAAAGCGGAGGCACCGGCGAAGGAGGGCGGTCAGGGTGGCGCACGTAGAGGTGTTGGACGAGACGGAACGCTTCCCTCGCGTTGAGCGCCTCGAGGCGGTCCTCACCGCCTACCTCGACGCTGAAGGGTGGCGGGAGCGCGAGCTGACGGTCGTCCTCGTGGACGACGAGGCCATGGCGGAGCGCAACGAGCGCGACCGGGGGGTGACGGGCCCCACCGACGTGCTCTCCTACCCGACCTTCGAGCCGGACGGGAAGTGGTTCCCCGGCGTGGCGCATCTGGGCGACGTCTTCATCAGCCTGGACACCGCTCGGCGCCAGGCCCTCGAGCACGGCCACGACCTGGAGACCGAGGTGCTCGTGCTCGCCGGCCACGCGATCACCCACCTCGTCGGCTTCGATCACGTCGACGAGGCGGCCTGGCGTCCGTTCCTGGAGGCGCAGGCCAAGATGGTCGCGTTGGCCGGAGAGGCGGACGGCGCGTGAGCCACGGGCGCGTGGGCGACCGTGGGCTGGCGCGCGCCTTCGGCTTCGCGTACGCGGGCCTCAGCAAGGCCTGGCGCACTCAACGGAACTTCCGGATCGAGGTCGCGATCGGCGCCGCGGCCGGCCTGCTCTGCTGGTGGTCGGGGGCACCGTACACGCCCGTGCTCGTTATGGCCGGCCTGGTCCTTGGCCTCGAGCTCCTCAACAGCGCCATCGAGGCGCTCGTCGACCTCGTCGAGCCGAGCGTCCACCCGACGGCCGCCGCGGCCAAGGACCTCGCCGCCGCCGCCGTGCTCGTGGCGGCCGGCGTGGCGCTGCTGGTCGGCATACTCGTGATCGGGCCGCCGCTCGTGTCCAAGCTGGCCGGCGTGCTGGGAGGCGGGGCGTGACGAGCTTGCACATGGCGGACGCGCCGGCCGGCGTGCCGCAGGACCTCTGGCTGGCGGCGCGGAGGGCGCAGGCGAACGCCTACGTGCCTTACTCGCGCTTCCCCGTCGGGGCGGCCTTGCGCGCGGCGTCCGGCACGATCTACGCGGGGGCGAACGTGGAGAACGCGAGCTTCGGCCTGACGCGCTGTGCGGAGCAGTCGGCCGTCCAGGCGTTGGCCACCGCCGGCGAGCGCACGTTCACCGAGGTGGTGGTCGTCTCGTCCGCTGACGAACCGGCCACACCTTGCGGCGCCTGTAGGCAGGTGCTCTTCGAGTTCGCGCCCGAAGCGCGCGTGTACCTGGTGAACACTGCCGGTGCGGTCAGGGAGACGACCGTGGGCGCGCTCCTCCCGGCCGGCTTCCGCCTCTAACGTCCGGCCCCGCTTCCGGACTCCGGCCTCCGCGATGGGCGCAGGCGGCCCACCACGGCCCTTCGTGGGCAGGTAGCGCCGCTCGCAACAGGCGGTTCTCACGAGCAGCTGGGTATACTCCGCCGTGATGCGACGATCCTCGACCCTCTTCTCGGTGCTGGCGCTCTCCCTGGCGCTTACCTTCGCGGCCGCGCAGGGCACCACGGCCGTGAAGCGCGTGGTGATCCTGCCGTTCGACACGGACGCCGCCGTGTCGCCGTACCAACTGGGGCTGCCGACGGCCCTGCAACACGCCCTCAACCAACTGCCGGGCACGTACGTCCCCCCCGTCGGCGACGCCGCCCTCGTGGCCAACAAGGCCGCCGCCGCGCAGGTCGACGTCGGCGCGACCGTCGGCAGGCTGTTCGACGCCAGCGCCGTCGTGACGGGCAGCGTCACCACGGGTGGCGGCGGCGTGAGGGCGGCGCTCAACGTCGTCGTCGGTGGGGGTGTTCAGGCGCTCCAGGTGCAGGGCAGCGATCCCGCCTCCCTCGCCGCGAACGCGGCCGAGGCGGTCGCCAAGGTCGTCTCGCCAGACGTCTCGAGCGCTGCGCTTGCCAAGGTCAAGGCCGCCGCCGCGCAGACCCCGAGCGTGGCCAGCCTCGGCCCCACGGGCCTGGCGGCGTCGGGTCTGCCCGGCGCGCGCTTGGACGACCTCGCCGTGGCGGCCGAGCTGGACGCCGGCTCGGCATGGGTGGTGGTCGAGTACGCGCGCACCGCAGCCTTGGAAGGCGACCTCGAGACGGCCGTCGCGGCCGCGAAACGCGCGGTCGCGCTCGCGCCTGACGATGCCGAGGTCCAGGCGACCGCCGGCGTAGTGCTCGACGCGGCAGGCGACGAGACTGCCGCCGCCGCGTTCGAGGCGGCTCTCGCCGCCAACCCCGCCCACGCCGTCGCCCTCGTCGGCCGGGCCGCACTGCCGGGTGGCACGGACGCGAGCGCCGCCGACCTGCAGGCGGCCATCGCGGCCTACCCGCGCTTCGTGGACGCCTACGTGCGCCTCGCCGGACTGCAGAGCGACTCCCAGCGTGCCCTCCAGACCCTCAGGCGGGCCGAGAGCTACACCCCCGAGTCCGTCCTCCTGCGCGGCTCCGTCATGCAGCGCCTCGTGAGCGCCGGCGCCGGCGGCGACGCGCTCGCCTACCTCCAGCAGGCGCTCACGGACCCGCTGGCCCGCTCCGCCGGTCTCTACGCCCTGGCGCGGTTGCTGCCTTCCGCTTACGCGGATCAGGCGCTGCGCATCGTCGGCGACGGGCAGGAGGCCTACCCGGACAGCGTCGACCTGCGGGTCGCGCAAGCCGACCTCCTGTTGCAGGCCGGCAGAGCCGAGGAGGCGGAGGCGCTCCTCGGACCCCTGTTCACGCAGTACCCCACGGACACCTCGGTCGGCAACCTGTTGGCCGTCGCACAGGCGCGCCGCGGCGACCTCGCGGGCGCGAAGCGCACTTTCGAGTCCCTGCGCGGCACCGGCGCGGACGTCGACCGGAGCCTCGCCGAGCTGTACCTCGCCGCGGGCCGCGCTTCCGGGGCGCTCGGTCTCATCGAACCGCTCGTCGCGGCCGATCCGGAGGACGCCGAGCTGCAGGCGCTGTACGGGACCGCGCTCGTACGCGTCGGCCGCCTCACGGATGGCCGCCAGGCGCTCGAGAAGGCTCTCGCCGTCGACCCGAACCAGGCCGTCGCGCGCCGCAGCCTCGACCTCCTCGACCAGCAGAGCCAGCTGACGGGCGGCGCGGAAGTGGTGTTCTCCGAGGAGGCCGGCGTGGCGTTCCAGCAGGGTCTCTACGCCCTGGACGTCAGCGATTACGCCGCCGCCGTCGCCGCCTTCTCGCGCTCGACCGAGGCGCAGGCCAACGGGCTCGCGTCCTTCTATCTGGGCTACTCCAAGCAGCTGAACGGCGACACGCGCGGCGCCGTCTCGGACTACGAGGTCGCGTTGCAGACCTACCCGAGCTCGGACACCGTCCTGAACAACCTGGGCTACGCCCAGATCGAGCTCGGCCGCTTCGATCTCGCCCTGGACTACCTCCGCAGGGCGGTCGCCGCCAACCCGCAGAACGCTCAGGCGCACCTGAACCTCGGCATCGTCTACTACGCGATCCAGCGCTTAGACGACTCCATCACCGAGTTCACCGAGGCGGGGCGGCTCGATCCGGGCCTGCAGGCCACCACCGACGGCCTGATCGCCGACGTCCGCAAGCGCATGGGGCAGTAAGCCGGGGGTCGACCCCAGCGAAGCGCGCTCCCCGAAGCGCGCTAGCATGTCACGCATGACGATAAGGACCGCCGTCAAGGCCCTGGCGCCGTACCGCTTCACCCCGCGGCCCGAGCCCATCAAGCTCGACCAGAACGAGAGCCCGGACGACGTACCCGAGGTCGTCAAGGAGCGGGTCGCGCGCGCGCTCGCGAACGTGGCATGGAACCGCTACCCCGACCTGGGGCCGCGGACGCTCGAGGCCCGCTTGGCGGACCGCCACGGCTTGCCCGCCGAGGCGGTGGTGGTCGCCAACGGCTCGAACACGCTCATCCAGGCCATCACCATCGTCTCGGGGATAGGGCGCAGCGTGATAACGGTCGCGCCGACGTTCGCCGTGTACTCCGCGCAGGCGCGCCTGTTGGGGACCGAGCTCGTGGAGGTCCCCCTCCTGCCGGGCTTCGCCCTGCCCGAGCACGACCTGGCGTCTGCAGTCGCGGGTCGCGCGGGCGTGCTCTTCCTCGCCAACCCGGCAGCCCCGACGGGCAACCTCTTCGAGGAGAGCGCGATCGAGCGCCTGGTCGAGGCGGCCGGTCCCGAGCTCCTCGTCGTGGTGGACGAGGCCTACGCCGAGTTCGCCGGCAAGAACCTCGAGGGCTTGGCGGCGCGTCACGAGAACGTCGTCATCCTGCGCACGTTCAGCAAGGCGCTCGGGCTCGCCGGCGCGCGCGTCGGCTACGCGCTGGCGCACCCGGACGTCGCGGAGGAAGTGCGCAAGGCGCTCCTGCCGTTCAGCATCGGCGCCTGGCAGACGACCGTTGCCACGGCTTTGCTGGACGAGCAGGGCCTCGTGGCCGAGCGGGTGCGTCATGTGCTGGCCGAACGCCGCCGCCTCAGTGCCGCCCTCGCGGCGCTCCCGGGCGTGGAGCCGTTCCCGTCCGAGGCGAACTTCATCCTCTTCCGGGTCGCGGACCCGGAGGCCTGGTACCGCCGCCTGCTCGAGGCCGGGGTAGTGATCAGGCGCCAGGACCACCTGCCCGGCGCCGAGGGCTGCCTCAGGGTCTCCGTCGGCACTAGTTCCGAGAACGACGCGTTCTTGGCCGCTTGCGAGGCGGCCGCCGCGACCGCCGTGCCCTTGGAGGGACGAGATGGACCTGACACGCAGCGCTGAGGTCGTTCGCGAGACGCGCGAGACGCGCATCCGCGTGACCGTCGACCTGGACGCATCGCCGACGGACGCCTCGGCGTCGGGAGCCGGCAGCGTCACGACGGGGCACGGTTTCCTCGATCACCTCCTCGAGCAGCTCGTGCGCCACGGGCGCCTCGCGCTCTCGCTCGCCGGCAGCGGCGACCTGCACGTCGACGTACACCACCTGGCCGAGGACTGCGGCATCGTCATCGGCCAGGCGTTCTCGGAGGCGCTCGGGAGCCGTCAAGGCATCGAGCGTTACGGGAGCGCGTTCGTTCCGATGGACGAGACCCTGGCTCACGCCGTCGTCGACCTGTCGGGGCGCCCGCACATCACTTTCGACCCGGGCACGCTGCATGGCGACTCGGGGGGCTTCACGGCGTACCACCTCCGCGAACTCCTGAGGGGCTTCGCCAACCACGCCGGCGCGACGTTGCACGTCCGTCTCATCAGCGCCGACGACACTCACCATGCGTGCGAGGCGGTGATGAAGGCCTTCGCCAGGGCGTTGCGCGACGCCGTGAAGGTCACCCATGCCGACCTGCCCTCGACCAAGGGCGTGCTGTGAGCTTCACCAGCGTCGTCATCGACTACGGCGCGGGCAACTTAAGGAGCATCGAGCGCGCCTTGGCGGTCGCCGGGCTCGCGCCCAGGGTCGTGTCGGAACCCGCTGCCGTCGGCGAGCCGGACCTGCTCGTCCTCCCCGGCCAGGGGCACTTCGGGCAGGTGGCTCGCGCTTTCAGGGCCTCCGGCTTCGAGGCGGCGGTGCGGGAGCACGTGGCGAGCGGCCGGCGGTTCCTCGGCATCTGTGTGGGCCTCCAGCTCCTGCTCGAGGGGTCTGACGAGGCGCCCGGGGAGCCCGGGCTCGGCCTCCTGCCCGGCTGGGTCAGGCGCTTCCCGCAGGGCGTCGCGCCGGTGCCCCAGATGGGTTGGAACCGGCTGACGAAAGGCTCCGACTTCCCGCTCCTGGCCGGGGTCGACACGGGGGCGTACGTGTACTTCGCGAACTCCTACTACGCCGACGTCGGGCTCGAGGACCGCCCCGCGGCCAGCGCCACCACCGAGTACGCCGGCGTGAGCTTCCTCTCCGCCTTCTCCCTAGCCAACGTCCACGCCACGCAGTTCCACCCCGAGAAGAGCCAGGCCGTCGGGCTGCGGGTGCTCTCCAACCTCGCCTCCGGCACGCCCGGAGCCGCCGCGTGAGCGCACGAGCGGCGGCGTGGCTGCTGCTCGTGGCGCTGCTCGGCGGGTGGGCGGCGGCGCAGGAGGGCGGCCCCCGTGCCTGGGCCGTGCAGACCGTCGCGCTGCGCGACTACCGCGAGGCCCAGGCGGCTGCGGCGGAGCTGCGCCTCAGGGACTTCGACGCGTACACGGAGTTCGCCATGCAAGACGGCATGCAGTTCGTGCGGGTGCGCGTCGGCTGCTTCACGAGCCGCGAGGCCGCGGAGGCCATGGCCGACGCGTTACGGGGTCGCATCACGCGGGAAGCCGCCGTGGTCGAGTACACGGACGGCGGCCCGGCGCGCTCATGCGCGACGAGCACGGTCGGCTTCGTCAAGCCGTCGGAATGGGAGCCCGTGCGCGAGCCGGGCGCGGTCCCGGCCTTCAACGTCAAGGTGAGCGGCCTGGGCGCGCGCGTGATGCACGACGGCAGTCGTTGGCGCCTGGAGCAGGGCTACGGCCCCATCCCCCCGGTCGGCGAGCTGCCGAGCGCCGAGTTCACCGAGGCCGTGCGGGGCGGGGTCCGCTTCGTGGCGGAGGTCGTCGACGGCCACACCCATATCGTCTGCCCTGGCCGCCTGCTTGCGCAGATCGGTGAGGTCGCGATCGTCGAGCAGGGCGACCTGCTCGTGGCGTGCGACCTCAAGAGCGAGGCGCCATGAGCCGCGGCGAGCAGGTGACCGAGAGCGGAGCGGAGCAGGAAGTGGCGGCCCGTCCCCTAGTCGTCCTCACGGGCCTGAGCGGCGCTGGCAAGACCTCGGCACTCCATGCCCTCGAGGACCTCGGCTTCTACACGGTCGACAGCCTGCCTCCCAAGCTGTGGGCGACGTTCGTCGGCACGCTCGGGGGCGACTGGAAGGGCATCTGCATCAGCATCGACATCCGCGTGCGCGAGCTGCTCGCGGACGTCCCTGACGCCGTGGCCGAGCTCAAGGAGCGCGGCCTCACGCCGCGCCTCATCTTCCTGGACGCTTCTGACGAGGTGCTCGTGAAGCGCTACAACTTCACGCGCCGCGCGCACCCCATGGCGGCCGGCACGCTCACGGCCGACCTCGCGGCCGAACGCGTCGCACTGCAGCCCCTGCGGGCCCTGGCCGACGACGTCATAGACACCTCGAACACGGACGTCCGGACGCTCACGCAGCTCCTGTGGGACCGCTTCTCGGGCGGGGTCGGCACGCTGCTGCGGCTCGTGTCCTTCGGCTTCAAGCGCGGCATACCCACGGATGTCGACGTCGTACTGGACGTGCGCGGCATGCCGAACCCCTACTACGCCGAGAGGCTGCGGCGCCTGCCAGGCACGAACGCCGACGTGCAGGAGTACGTGTTCACGCCGGAAGCGTTGGAGCTCTACCACCAGATCCGCATGCTCGTGCGCTCGCTCGCGCACTTGGCGGAGAGCTCCGGCCGCAACACGTACACCGTGGCCGTTGGCTGTACGGGCGGTCAGCACCGCTCGGTCGCGGTGGTGGAGCGGTTGAGCCAGGACCTGGCCGGCGCGTACCGCAGCAAGCCGCAACACCGCGACCTCGCCGCCGCGCTCGAGGAACACGGACCCGGCAACGGGGGGGCTCCTTGAGGCGTCCGGCCGCCCTGGGCAGGTTCCTCCTGTGGCTGGCGCCCGGCATGGGCGTCAAGCGCCACCTCGCGGTCGCCATGGCCGGCGGCATGCTCGCGCTCCTCGGCGTGGTCGCGTGGAGCCTGTGGGCCTTCGACGAGGAGCGCAGGCAAGTGGCGGAGCCTCTCGAGCGGGCGCTCGGGTCCGGCGCCTGGGACGCCTTCGGTGGTTGGATCGCGGCCGGCACGGCGCTCGCCGGCATCGTGATCGTGGTGATGGCGGTCGGCCGCCTCAACCGGTCGCTACTCTCCAACTGGCTCCCCCACCCGGACGACGTGGCGCTGCTCCTCAACCGCAAGGTGGTGCTCGCCAAGGGGCCGCGGATCGTCGCGCTCGGCGGCGGCACGGGCCTTTCCAACCTCCTGAGGGGTCTGCGCAAGCACACGACCAACCTGACCGCCGTCGTGGCCGTGAGCGACGACGGCGGCAGCTCCGGGCGCCTGCGGGTCGCGTTCGACATGCCGGCGCCGGGCGACCTCACCGACTGCATGGCCGCGCTCTCCGATAACGAGTCGGAGCTCGCCCGCCTCCTGCAGTACCGGTTCACGAGGGGGGAGGAGCTGCGCGGGCATACCTTCGGCAACCTCCTCATCACGTCCGTCACGGAGGTGGAGGGCGACTTCGGGAACGCGCTGCGGTCCATCAACCGCCTGCTCGACCTCTCGGGCAGGGTGTACCCTGCGACTGCACAGCCCGTGACCCTGGTGGTCGAGAAGGAGGGCGGCGAGACGGTGAGGGGGGAAGTCAACTTGCGTTCGGTGAAGGGCGCCGTGGTGCGCATGCGAACGGAACCTGATCAGCCGGAGGGTTTGCCCGAGGTGGAGCGTGCGATCCGCGCAGCCGACCTCATCGTCCTCGGACCGGGAAGCCTCTTCTCCAGCACCATCCCCCCGCTGCTCGTGCCGTCGGTGCGCGAGGCCATCAACAAGAGCCGCGCCACGCTCGCCTACGTGTGCAACATCATGACCGAGGCGGGCGAGACGGACGGCTTCGATGCCTTCGATCACGTCGTCGCCATCGAGAAGCATGGGGTGAGGGCGCCTGACGTGGTCCTCTGGAACTCCTCGCCCGTCGACCAGGCGCGCCTGGCCAAGTACTCGGAGGAGGGTGCCGAGCTCGTTGGCCGCGCGCGTTCCAGCCTGGACCTGGCCGGCGTCTTCGTTCTCGAGCTGCCGCTACTCGGCAGTGGCGCCTACGCGCAGCACGACAGCGACAGGTTGGCGACGGTCCTCGCCGATCTGGCCACGAGGGGCGACAGGTCGCTCAAGGTAGGTAAGACTGTGCGGGTGACCGGAGTGACCCCGTGATCCTCCCCGCCATCCTTGCCCTGGTAGCCCTCAGCGTCGCCGACCCGAGCGGCGACGCGTTCGGCGACGGCACCCTGACGCCCCCCACCGCGCCCGTCTACGCCGATACGGCCGTCTTCGACATCCGGGCCGTCGACCTCACCGCCGTCTCCGGCGGCACGCGCTTGAGCGTCGCCCTCGGCTCGCTCGGTTCGGCGGGCGGCGGCGCCGGCGCAGGCGCCGCGCGTAGCGAGGATGCGCCTGCGCCGGTAGACGAGGAAGGCGATCCCGCGCCGCCGGACGGCGGCCAGCAGGACGAGCTGGTGGCGGAGGTGCCACTGACCGGGTTCTTGCCCGCGGTCGTCGATGTCTACCTGGTAGGCGCCGGCCCGGGTTTCACCGCGACGCTCCCGGGACCGGACCTGGACTTCCCGACCGGCACGGCGTGGCAGTACGCCGTGCGGATCAGCAGCGACGGCGCCTACCTGGTCGCCTATCCCGGCACGCCCGTGGCGCCGGAGGCCAGCGGGGGCACAGCGCCGGGTGACGACCCCACGGCGGTGGACACGGGTGAGGACGCGGCGACCGGTGGAGGCGATGAGACGGGCCAGGGGGTCGCCGAGCCCGGGCCCGGCGACATGCCGAGGCTCGCGCTGGCGGTCAACCGGCGTGGGCGCGACCTGGTCGTCTACCTCCCCGTCACGGTGGCCGATGACACGCGCGTCCAGGCCATGTCCGGCGTGTACGACCCGTTCTCCTCGACGGGCTGGCGCGGTCTCAGCCCCACGCCGTCCCCCTGGGCTTTCTCCGGCGCCAACGCGCAAGTCAGCCCCGTCATAGACCTGCTGTCCGCCGACCCCGAGGCCCAAGCGTCCGCCATCGCCACGGGCGTGCTGCCACGGCAGTCCGAGGCCAGGGCGATCAAGTTCACGCCGTGGCCGTACGTGATGGTGATCGGCCTGCTCCTCGCCCTGGGCGGCCTCGTCTCGCGTAGCCGCGTCAAGGTCGGCGAGAAGGACGCCGTCGGCGCTGCGGCCGTGACCGCCGATGCCGCGACGGCGGCCGGTGTGGCGACGGCCGGAGCGGCGACGGACGCCGGTGCGCTGACGGACGCTGATGCGCTGGTGGACGCCGATGCGCTGACGGACGCTGATGCGGCTATGCCCGCTGCAGCGGCGACCGCTGTTGTAATGTACCCGGCTGTCACGGACCCGACCGTCACGGACGAGGGTGCCGCGGCACCCACCGCCTCGGAGGCCGGCGGCACGGACGCTTCGGTGCCCGTGGAGGCCGCTCCGGCGGACGTGATGGCCTCGGACGCGGCGGAGAGCGGTTCGCCGGAAGGCGAGCCGGACCCAGCGTTCGGCGGCGAGTGGGAAGATCCCTCGGACGTCGACCCCCTCGCCGGGTTCGCGGCGGCGCCACGGGCCGCCGCGGGTGAGGATGGCGCCCCCGATCACGGCCTCGATGATCCCCGCGACGGCGATGACGACGATGACGACGACCTCTACGACCCGGTGGCCACGGCGGCCGACGTCCTGGCCGCGGAGGTCGCAGCGGCCGACGAGGCCGGCGCCGCCGACCAGGAGCTACTGGTCGACGACACCGACGAGCTCGTGCTCGACACGGGCGAGCGCGAAGCCGCCTTCATCGGGCTGTTCGGGCAAGAGGGCGACCCGGCAACAGCGCCGGCCGCCGAGCCTGGCGAACAGCTTCCCGGCCCGGCGCCGGAGCATCATGCGACGGGGCCCGAGCCGGAGCCCGAGCCTACGGAGGCGCAGGCGGCGGAGAGCGCCAAGGACCCGTTCGGCACCGAGGCAGGCAACACGTTCTTGCTGCCCATCGACGACCCGAGCGCCGTCGAGGACTTCATCGACGAGCTGGGCGGCGAGGAGAGCTTCTGGCACCCGAGCACACGCTCCGCCTATCGGCCCCCGACCCTCGAGACCGCTCCTGAGCTCGCTGAGGTCGCCGAGGGTGCCGAGGACGCCGAGGCGACTAGGGCCGCCGCGGCGTCGCCCGGCGACGCACCGGCGCCCGGGCCCGGCACCGGCGGCAGCGAGCCGGACGAGGACGCCGACCCGGCCTAGGAGCGCGCTCCGGGGGCGCCTCGTTACTTACCTGTCGTCACTCACTCGTCGCTCAGTTGCCGTACGTCCCGGTAGCGGTCGACGCCTGCTTGGCCACGGCGAGTTCCACCCGCGCGCCGAGCGAGCGCAGGCGCTCGGCGACGCGCTCGTAACCGCGGTCGACGTAACGCATGCCGCTGACCTCGCTCAACCCTTCCGCGGCCAGTGCGGCCACGATCAGGGCTCCGCCGGCGCGGATGTCGGCGGCGTGCATGGCCGTGCCTTTGAGGGGCCCGCCGCGGATCTCCAGGCACTGGTCCTCCAGGACGAGCCTGGCACCCGCGCGCACGAGCTCGTCGACGTGCGTGAAGCGGTCGGGGTACACGTGGTCGCGGACGTGGCTCAGGCCCGGCAGCGTGGCGAGGTAGGCGGAGAACGGGGCCTGCAGGTCCGTCGGGATGCCGGGGTATTCCCGCGCCTCCACGTCGATCGGGCGCAGGGGTCCGGTGGCGTCGATGCTCACGCTATCCTGGCCGCGCGTGACGACGACCCCAGTGCGCTCGAGGGCGTCGAGGACGGCGCTCATGTGCTCGGGCGCCGCGTCCGTCACGGTGATCCGTCCGCGCGTCGCGGCCGCGGCGAGGAGGTAGGTCCCCGCCTCGATGCGATCGCCGATGGGCCGGTAGTCGACGCCTCGGAGCCGCTCGACGCCCCGGATACGGACGGTGCTCGTGCCGGCACCCTCGATGTCGGCGCCCATGGCGCGCAGCATGTTGGCGAGGTCCGGGACCTCGGGTTCGCGGGCGGCGTTCTCGATGACGACCTCGCCGGCGGAGAGCGCCGCGGCTAGGATGACGTTCTGCGTGCCGCCGACGGTCGGGGACTCGAACGCGACCGTGCCGGACAGCTTGCCGTGCCGGAACGCGTAGAAGTCGCCGTCCTCCTCCTGGATGCTCGCGCCGATGGCCTCGAAGGCCGTGATGTGGCGATCGACGGGGCGGGGGCCGAAGGCGCAGCCGCCGGGCATGCTCACCCGGGCTTCGCCCGTGCGGCCGAGGAGGGCGCCCATGATCACGAACGAGGCGCGCATCTTGCTGACGAGCGAGTACGGCGCGTGGTGCGAGACGAGGTTAGCGGCGTGGAGGTGGAGGTCGTGCCCCTCCCAGCGCGTGGCCACGCCTACGTGGCGCAGGATCTCCTCGCTCACGAGCACGTCGGAGAGCTGCGGGACGTCCCGCAGCACCACCTGCTCGTCGGTCAGGAGGGCGGCCAGCATGAGGTAGAGAGCCGAGTTCTTGGCTCGGTAGGCCGCTATCTCCCCTATGAGGGGCGTTCCTCCTCGCACCAGTAGGATGTCGTCTTGCGGCATCTCGTTCTCCAAGGGGCGCGCTTCTGGCGCGCTCGCCGACTAGTCGAACGCCGGTCGCGCCGGCGAGGGGGCGTTGGCAGGTAGAGTCATCTCAGCACGATGTGCAAGTTACACACGACCCTCAGGGGCAGTGTATGCTGCTAGGTACGTCGCGTCAAGGACATGCTCATGTTGCTGTAGACTTAGGAGCGGTCCACGCTACGCCGCATGGGGAACCATGCGTGGCGGACGCTGTTCGTGGTCCGCAACCGCACGCGCTCCGGTCAGTTCACGCCCGGGCGCGGCGGCCCTTCGGAGGGAAGGCCTTGGCCAAGCGCGAGAAGAGCAAGCGGCTCCAGGTAGTCATAACCGAAGAGCAGGACTCGCTCCTCACCAAGACGGCGTACCAACTCTCCAACCCGGAACGGTTGGTCTCGAAGTCCGAGGTCGTGCGCCTGGGCATCGAGATGCTCAACCGGGCCGTGGAGCAGGGCGAGCTCGACCCAGAGATCCTGAGAGCCCTCGACGAGGCCTAGACCGGTCCTGGCGTAGGCATGTTCGAGCCTGGAGAGAGAGTCGACGACCGTTACGAGGTCCTCGGTCCCCTAGGGGTCGGGGGCATGGCGCACGTGTTCCGCGCGCGCGACACCCACCTCGAGCGCACCGTCGCGCTCAAGGTCCTCCGCCCGCACCTGACGGAGGCTGACAGCGAGAGGTTCAGGCGCGAGATCCGCGCGCTGGCACGGCTCAATCACCCCGGCA
This sequence comes from Trueperaceae bacterium, assembly GCA_023954415.1. Classification (NCBI taxonomy): domain Bacteria; kingdom Thermotogati; phylum Deinococcota; class Deinococci; order Trueperales; family Trueperaceae; species Trueperaceae bacterium. The sequence continues at coordinate 107,657 of JAMLIB010000006.1, read as the reverse complement.
TCGTGGCCATCTACGACCTCGGCCTCGGGAAGCACGTCTACTTCGCCATGGAGCTCATCGAGGGCGGCCCCATGACCGACCTGGGTCCGTACGAGGGCGATCCCGAGAGCGTCGACCGGCTCCTCGGCGCCGCGATCACGGTGGCCGAGGCCCTCGGCTACGTGCACCGCCTCGGCATGGTCCACCGCGACCTCACCCCCCGCAACATCCTCGTGACGGCGCACGGGACCCCCAAGGTCATGGACTTCGGCCTCGTGCAGCTCACCGAGACGTCTAGGGCGCTCACCCGCACGGGCTTCACCCTCGGCACGCCGCAGTACATGGCCCCGGAGCAGGCCACGGGCGAGCCCACCGGCGCCGCGACCGACCTCTACGCGTTCGGGGCCGTGCTGTACCGTGCCGTGACGGGCAAGGCGGCGTTCGACGCCGACAACGACCAGGCCGTCCTCTACCAGCACGTTTACGGCACCCCGACCCACCCGCAGGAGCTCAACCCTCAGGTGCCCGACTCCCTGGCGCGCCTCATACTGGCGCTGCTGGAGAAGGACCCCAACAAGCGCCCGACCTCGGGTTGGGCGGTGGCGGACACGCTGCGCGCCGTCCGGGCCGCGGAGCTGCAGCGCGCCCCCCAACGCGCCCAGGCCGGCCCTGGGCGCACGGGGGCGTACCCGACCGGCCCGGCGAACGCCGCCGCGCTCCAGCGCCTCTGGACGGTAGCGCTCGACGAGGGGCCGCAGTTCCCGTCCGGCCTCTCCTCCTCCGCCGGCTTCCTCCTCGTGGGGCAGCGCTCGGACTCGCTGGCCGTAGTGCGCCCGGCGGACGGTGGGCTCCAGACCTCCTTCGCGTTGCACGACGAGGCGAGCCAGCCGCCGCTGGTCATAGGCGACACGCTGTACGTCGTCAGCCGCGACGGGGCCATCAGGGCCGTCGCCTGGCCCCGCGGGGAGGTGGCGTGGCAACGCCTCGACGACGAGGTCGTCGGCGCGGCGCCGTACGGCGGCGACCTCCTCCTGGCGGTGGCGGACGGGGTCGCAAGGTGGACGCCTGCGGGCGACGAGCGCTGGCGCGCCGCGCTCGGCGCCCCCCCGGCGGCCGCGCCCACCCTGCATGCCGGCCTGACCCTCGTCCCGACGCGCGACGGCTGGCTCCACGCCGTTCGCACGGAGGCGGGCGCCCCCGCCTACAAGGTCGAGGTGGGCGCTATCACGGCGCCGCCCTCCGCGGCGGGCGGCCTCCTGTTCATCCCGGTGAGGCAGGGCGAGGTCCACGCGTTCGACCTGGCCAAGCGCGAGGTCGTCTGGAGCTACGACCTGGAGGGCGAGCAGTGGAGCACGCCCGTCGCTTGGCAGCAGTACGTGTACGTGGTGTCGTGGGGGCAACGCCTGCACTGCCTGGCGGCGCGCAGCGGCGACGACGTCTGGACCCGCCCGCTGCCCGCCCCCGTCACGGCCCCGCCCGTGGTGGCGGCCGGCAACCTCTACGTGGTCACGGAAGGGGGCGACCTGATCGTGCTCGACGCCCGCAGCGGCCGCGTGCTGCTGCTCGACCGGGTAGCCAACGCGGCCATCCAGGCGCCGCCGTTGCCGCTCGGCGAACGCCTCTTCGTGGCGGCGCTCGACGGGACCCTGGCCGCGTACGGCTAGCCGCGGCTGGTAGCCGGACCCTAAGCGCCGTAGCGGCCGGCCCGGAACTTCGGGCCGGCCGACTCGTCACTGCTGGTGGAGAGGTCTTGGGAGCGGCGGGCGGCCCTTCGCAGCCCTACCGCCTCGTCACCGCGAGCGAGAGGCTCAGGCGCTGGCGGCCAGCCCGTGATCGCGGTCGGTCAACACGGGCGCCACGCCGTCCGTCACGAGCTTGTACTCGTAGGCGTCGAGCAGCGCCTCGTACGAGGCCTCGATGATGTTCGTGCTCGCGCCGACGGTGCTCCAGGTCGTGGTGCCGTCGCCCATCTCCACCTGCACGCGCACGACGCTCGCCGTGCCCGTCTCGGGGCCGGAGAGCACGCGCACCTTGTAGTCGCGGAGCGTGAGGCCGCGCAGGGCCGGATAGAAGGAGCCGAGCGCCTTGAGGAGGCCGCGGTCGAGGGCGTTCACGGGCCCGTCGCCGGAGGCTGCGCTATGCTCCTCATGGTCGCCGACGCGTAGCCGAACGGTGGCCTCGCAGCGTGGGGCTCCGACCGTCTTGTCGATCATCACGGTGAAACCGTCGATGTGGAAGTAGGGCTCGAAGCCGCCCTGGAGCTTGCGCGTGAGGAGCTGGAAGCTCGCCTCGGCCCCCTCGAAGGCGTAGCCCCGCGCCTCCAACTCCTTGATGTGGGCGACCACGGCGCGCGTGTCCGTGCTGCCGGACGTGAAGGCGCCCCCCTCCCTCCCCTCGCCGGCCGCCTCGCCCCACTCCGCGAGCTTGGCGACCACGTTGGCGCGACCCGACAGGTCGGAGACGAGGACCCTGCGCCGGTTACCGACGCTCTCCGGCTCCACGTGCTCGTACGTCTGCGGGTGCTTGTTGACGGCCGAGACGTGGATGCCGCCCTTGTGGGCGAAGGCGCCGTCGCCGACGTAGGCGGCGCGTACGTTTGGCGCCAGGTTGGCGCGCTCGTCGACGTAGCGCGACAAGCCCTTGAGCTCCTCGAGCCGCTGCGGTTGGGGCCTGCCGAGCTTGAGGGCCAGGTTGGCGATGATGCTGACGAGGTTGGCGTTGCCGCAGCGCTCGCCATAACCGTTGATCGTGCCCTGGACGTGCGTGGCGCCTGCCTGCACGGCCGCGAGCGAGTTGGCGACGGCCAGCTCGCCGTCGTTGTGGGCGTGGATGCCGACCGGCACGGGGCTGAAGCCCACCACGGCCCGCGTGGCCGCGTGGACGCGCTCGGGCAGCGAGCCGCCGTTCGTGTCGCAGAGCACGACCCGCTCCGCCCCGCCGGCTAGTGCGGCCCGCAGCGTGGCGACGGCGTAGTCCGGGTCGGCGGCGTGACCGTCGAAGAAGTGCTCGGCCAGGTAGAGCACCCTTCGCCCCTGCGCGCGCAGGTACGCGACGGACGACTCGATCATCGCGAGGTTCTGCTCCAGGGTCGCTCCGAGCGCGTGCTCGACGTGGTACGTCCACGACTTGCCGAAGATGGCCAGCACCTCGGTCCCTGCGTCGAGCAGGGCCCGTAGGTTGCCGTCATCCTCGGGAGCGGCGTCCTTGTGCCGCGTGCTGCCGAAGGCGGTCAGCTTCGCGTGCTCCAGCCGCACGCCCTTCATCTCGTCGAAGAAGCGCGCGTCCTTGGGGTTGGAGCCGGGCCAGCCGCCCTCGATGAAGTCGACGCGGAACGCGTCGAGACGCTTCGCTATCGCCACCTTGTCGTGCTCCGTGAAGTGCACGTCCTGACCCTGCGTGCCGTCACGCAAGGTCGTGTCGTAGATCTCGACCCTGGCGGCCGTCGGATCGGCGCTCATGTGCTCACCTCAGGGTAGGGCCATGGTGACGGCTTTCGCCTCCACCTTGGCGCGGCCGACGCCGGCCGCCAGCTTGTTGATGACGTCGACGTAGGCGAGCACCGAGGAGTGGACGACGTCCGTCGAGATGGCGCGGCCGTATAGCGTCCGCCCGTCCGCCGTGGCCCGGATGGTGACCTCGCCGAGGGCGTCGGTGCCGCTGCCGATGGCCTTCAGGTCGTAGCTCTCGAGCTCGAACGGGATGGGGGCGAGCGTCGCGAGCGCCTTGTAGGCGGCGTCGACCGGCCCGGAGCCGGTGGCGGTCGCCTCGAGGAGCTCGGCGGGCGTGCGCAGCCGCACGAGCGCCTGCGGCGTCATGCCGCCCATGCCCGACTGGAACTGGAGGTGGTCGAGCTTGTACGTCTCGGCGACCTTGACGATCTCGTTCTCGACGAGCGCGCGCAGGTCGTCGGTGGTGACGCTCTGCTTGAGGTCCGCGAGCTCCTTGAACTGCTTGAACAGCTCGTTGAGCTGCTCCGCGGAGAGGTCGACGTAGCCGAGCTCACCGAGGCGCTGCCTGAAGGCGTTGCGCCCCGAGTGCTTGCCCATCACGAGGACGCCGGCCTCACGCCCGACGAGCTCGGCGTTCATGATCTCGTAGGTGCTCTTGTTCTTGATGACGCCGTCCTGGTGGATGCCGGCCTCGTGGGCGAACGCGTTCTCCCCGACGATGGCCTTGTTCGGCTGCACGAGCATCCCCGTGTAGCGCGACACGAGGCGGGATACCCGGTAGAGCTCGCGGGTGTTGATGCCGATGTCGTGCCCGAAGTGGTCGCGGCGCGTGTAGAGGGCCATGGCGACCTCCTCGAGCGACGTGTTCCCCGCCCGCTCGCCGATGCCGTTGACGGCCACCTCGACCTGCGTCGCGCCGTTCTCGACGGCCGCCAGCGTGTTCGCCGTGGCGAGCCCGAGGTCGTCATGGCAGTGGGTCGAGATGCTGACGCCGCGCGCCTCGGGCACGTTCGCGAAGATCGACCGGATGAGCGCACCGTAGTCCTGCGGCGTGCCGTAGCCCGTCGTGTCGGGGATGTTCACGGTCGTGGCGCCCGCCGCGATGGCCGTGCGCACGAGCTGGTACACGAACTCCGGGTCGGCGCGCATGCAGTCCTGGGCGGAGAACTCGACGTCGTCCGTGAACGTCTTGGCGTACTCGACCATCTCCTGGGAGAGCGCGAGGACCTCCGCGCGCGTCTTGCGCAGCATGTACTCGAGGTGCACGTCGCTCGCGCTGGTGAAGATGTGGATGCGCCCGCGGTCCGCGGGCTCGATGGCCTTCGCGGCGCGCTCGATGTCGAGCTTGTGCGTCCTGGCCAGCGCCGCGATGACGGGACCCCGGACCTCGCGGGCGATCTTGTCGACGCACTCGAAGTCGCCCTCCGACGTGATGGGGAAGCCGGCCTCGATGATGTCGACGCCCAGCTTCGCCAGCGCGAACGCGATCTCGAGCTTCTGCTGCGTGTTGAGCGCGACGCCAGGGCTCTGCTCCCCGTCGCGCAACGTCGTATCGAAGAACTTGATGTACGACATGCCCTCTACCTCTTCCCTGCTCGTTCGCCGCGGCCGGACGCCGGCGCGCGGGCCGTCGAGCGGTGTACTCACCTACGCACGCCCAAAGCGGGCGTGCCCCTCGTCAACGCTTGCCTCCTATGAACGGCATCATCTTCCGTAGTCGGGCGCCGGTCCGAGCGAGGAGGTGCGCTTCCGTCGCCTTGCGGCCGGCCTTGAGCCGCGCTTGGCCGGTGACGTTCTCCATGAGGAAGTCGCTCGCGAAGGCGCCGCCCCGGATGTCGGCCAGCACGCGCTTCATCTCCGCCTTGGTCTGGTCCGTGACGATGCGCGGGCCCGTGCGGTAGTCGCCGAACTCCGCCGTGTTGCTCACCGAGTAGCGCATGCGCTCCATGCCGCCCTCGTAGATGAGGTCGACGATCAGCTTCATCTCGTGGACGCACTCGAAGTAGGCGATCTCAGGGTCGTAGCCGGCCTCGACGAGGGTCTCGAAGCCCGCCTGCATGAGGTGGGTGACGCCGCCGCAGAGCACGGCCTGCTCGCCGAAGAGGTCCGTCTCCGTCTCCTCGCGGAAGCTCGTCTCGAGCACGCCGGCGCGTGTGCCGCCGATGGCCTTGGCGTACGCCAGACCCAGGTTCTTGGCGTTGCCGCTGGCGTCGACGTGGATGGCGAGCAGGCACGGCACCCCGCCCCCCTCGGTGTAGACGCGCCGCACGAGGTGCCCCGGGCCCTTCGGGGCGACCATGAAGACGTCGACGCCCTCCGGAGCCGTGATCTGGCCGAAGTGGACGTTGAAGCCGTGCGCGAACAGGAGCGCGTTACCCGGCCGCAGGTGCGGCTTGATCTGGGCCTCGTACACGGCCTTCTGCACCTCGTCGGGCAGCAGGACCATGATCAGGTCGCCGGCCGCGGCGGCGTCCGGCACCTCCATGACCTTCAGGCCCGCCGCCTCTGCCTCGGCCCAGGACGCCGAGCCGCGCCGCAGGCCGACGACGACGTCCGCGCCGGACTCCTTGGCGTTGAGGGCGTGGGCGTGCCCCTGGGAGCCGTAGCCGAGCACGGCTATCGTCTTGCCGGAGAGGTGCTGGAGGTTGGCGTCAGAGTCGTAGTAGATGTTTGCCATGTGTCTTAAGTTCTCCTCGTGCCGCTGGCGGCGGCGTGGTGACGTGGGGTCCTAGGGTCTTGGGGCGATAGCCGAGCAGGTCGGTCAGCCGGCCGCCGTGCGTTCCAGGGCGATCCTGCCGGTGCGGATGAGCTCGACGATCCCGAACGGGCGCATCTGCTCTATGAAGGCGTCCATCTTGTGCTCGTCGCCCGTCACCTCGAAGACGAGGGCGGTCCGGGCGACGTCGAGGATGCGGGCCCTGAAGTCCTGGGCGATCTGGCGGATCTCGACGCGCTCGTCGGGGTTCTTCACGGCGACCTTGAGGAGCATCAACTCGCGGTCGACGGACCGGCCGGTCGTGTGGTTCACGACGGTGAGCACGTCGATGAGCTTCTGGAGCTGCTTCTCGACCTGCTCGATGGTGTCGTCGGGGCCGCTCACCACGAACGTCGTCCTGCTGACGCCCGGGCGCTCCGACTGCGCGACGGAGAGCGACTCGATGTTGAAGCCGCGGCGCGCGAAGAGCCCGGCGATGCGCACGAGTACGCCGGGCTTGTCCCTTACGGCCACGCTGAGCACGTGGCGCTTGCTGCGCGACCCGTTGGCGGAGCCGCTCACCGAGCCACCGGTTCCGGCTCACGGACCTCATGGGCGTCGGGCTCCTGGTCGCCGAGGATCATCTCGTCGACGCCCGCGCCCGCAGGCACCATCGGGAAGACCTTCTCCGCCTCGTAGACGAAGAAGTTGAGGAGCACGGGCTTCTTGGCCGCGACGGCCGCTCGGATGGCGCTCTTCGCCGTGTCGCGGTCGTGGATGTTGTGGCCCTCGATGCCGTACGCCTCGGCGAGCTTGGCGAAGTCCGGGTTGGAGTCGGCGAGGTAGATCTCGCTGTAACGCTGGGCGTGGAAGAGCTCCTGCCACTGGCGGACCATCCCGAGGACGCCGTTGTTGAGGATGGCGATGACGACGGGGAGGTTCTCCTTGTACAGGGTGGCCAGCTCCTGGATGTTCATCTGGAGGCTGCCGTCGCCCGCGACCAGGACCACCGTCTCGCCCTTGCGCGCGATGGCGGCGCCGATGGCGGCGGGGAGGCCGAAGCCCATGGTGCCGAGGCCGCCCGACGTGATGAACGAGCGCGCCTTGGTGGTCGGGAGCATGCGCGCGGCGAACATCTGGTGTTGCCCGACCTCCGTAGCCACCACGCACTCCCCAGCGGTCGCCTCGCGCAGCATCGCGAGGACCTCCTGCGACACGAGCGGCTTGTCGAGCGTGTACTTCTCGGGGTACGTGGCCTTCCAACCGGCGAGCGTCTCGCGCCACTCGCCGATGTCGAGCGGCCCGAGCTCCTGCGTGAGGCGCGGCAGCACGTCGCGCAGGTCGCCGACCACCGGCACGTGTGCCTTGACGAGCTTGCTGATCTCGGCCGGGTCGATGTCGATGTGCACGACGGTGGCGTTGGGAGCGAACCGGCTGATCTTGCCCGTCACCCGGTCGTCGAAGCGCAGGCCCGCCCCGAGGATGAGGTCGCAGTGGCTGATCGCCTTGTTCGCGGACACGGTGCCGTGCATGCCGGGCATGCCGAGGGACTCGTCCGCGGCCGGCGGGTAGGCGCCGATGCCCATCAGCGTCGTGATGACGGGGATGCCGGTGCGCTCCACCAGCTCGGCCACCTCGCGCGGCGCGACCTGGCCGCCGCCGCCGACGATCATCACGGGGCGCTTGGCGGCCCGGATGGCCTCGGCCGCTCTGCGGATCTGGCCGGCGTGCCCGACGATCGTCGGCTTGTAGCCGGGCAGGTCGATCTCGGCGTCGAGGGAGCCGTCGTACTTGGCCAGCTGCACGTCCTTGGGAACGTCGACGAGCACCGGGCCGGGCCTGCCGGTGGAGGCGATATGGAACGCCTCGGCGAGCACCTGGGGGAGCTCCTCGACGCGCTTGACGAGGTAGTTGTGCTTGGTGACGGGGCCCGTGATGCCGTAGACGTCGGCCTCCTGGAACGCGTCGGTGCCGATGAGGCCGCTGGCGACGTTGCCGGTGATCGCCACCACGGCCGAGGAGTCCATCATGGCCGTCGCGAGGCCGGTCACCAGGTTGGTCGCCCCCGGGCCGGACGTGGCGAAGCAGACGCCGACCTTGCCGCTCGCACGGTAGTAGGCGTCGGCCATGTGCGCGCCGCCCTGCTCGTGCCTGACGAGGACGTGCTTGATCGGCGAATCGTAGAGCGCGTCGTAGATGGGCATGATGGCGCCGCCTGGATGACCGAATATCACCCCCACGCCATGCCTCTCGAGGAGCTTCATCACGACTTCCGAACCTGTCATCCTCTTACCTCCGAGGGCAGCTGCCGTCGTTGCCTCTATAGCGAGACGTCCGAAACGAAAAACCCCGCCGTGCTCGAATCCGGCGGGGCTCAGTGGCAGTCTTGACGTTGACTAGCCGGCACGACCCCGCGAGCTGGTAATTAGTAGGCCCCAGCTGGTGATCGCTCCCGACAGAGAAACCGTCATTGGCGGGCACTATACGTGCGTTCCGCTCACGGTGTCAACCCGCCCGGCGAGTTCACGCCGTGGCGCTCGGCGTTCCTGGCGCCTAGCGCTTGGTGGCGGTGTATAGCCGTTCGCATAAGCGTCCGCGCGAGGGCGCCCTCGCGCGGCGAAGTGACGGCGACACATGGCTCCGGGCTTCGCTTGGCGCACAATCAAGCAGTCCTGCTGCTGGGAGGTCCGCCATCGAAATCCTACGCGTCTCCGGATCGTCTCGCCCGAACTCCGTGGCCGGCGCCATCGCGGCGCTCCTACGGAGCGAGGGCGAGGTGGAAGTCCAGGCCATCGGCCCGCAGGCGGTCAACCAGGCCGTGAAGGCCATCGCCATCTCCCGCTCCTACCTCGAGAACGACCGGCTGGACCTGTACGCCGTTCCGTCGTTCGTGCGGCTCGAGCTGCTCGGCGAGGAGCGGACGGCGGTGCGCTTCCTCGTGACGTCCAGGCCGGTCGCGGAAGGCGGCGGGCTCGATCCGGCCGGGGTGCCCGAGCCGTCGGTGACGAGCTAAGCGATAGCACCAACGGGTGGCGAGTCGGCCTGGCCACCCGCAGAGGGCGCGTCCACGCGCCGGAGCGCACGCGCGGTAACGTGGTCGCGTGGACGGCACACGCTCAAGAACGGCGGCTGGTGGACGCACGCGAGGCGCCGCGGCGGGCGACGAGCCGCGGCGCATGGCGCTGGCCGTGCTTGGGCGCATGCGCGGCGGCGCCTTTCTCGCTCCTACGCTCCACGAGTACTTGAGCGCCGCGCCGCTCGGTCGCGCCGATCGCGGGCTCGTCACCGACCTCAGTTACGGCGTCGCCAGGCGCATGCTCGAGCTGGACGCGGTGTTGGCACCCTTGCTCAAGCGCCCCGATCGCCTGCCGCCAATAGTGATGGACGCGTTGCGGTTCGGCGCCTTCGAGGTGCTGCACCGTGGCACGCCACCGTACGCCGCCGTCGACGCCTGGGTCGGCATCGTCAAGAGCGAGGCCCCGGGGCTCGCCGGGCTCGTCAACGCAGTCCTCAGGCGTGTGGCGCCGCTGCCGGCTGCCCGGCCGCCCGACGCGGCTGCCGCTCTACGCGCCTCGCTGCCCGCCTGGTTGTACGAGCGCTTCGCGGCCGCCCTCGGAGAGCATGCCCCGGGGGCCGCGGCGGCCATGCTGGAGCCCGAGCCGTTGTGGCTGACCGCGTTCGGGCCGGCCGCCCGGACCGCCCTGGAGGCCGACGGCGCCGTCGTGTCGGCCTACGGGACGGTGCGGGAGGGTCGACCCCACTCGTTGCGGGTCATGGCGCCCATGAGCGTCGACCGGCTCGCGGCCTTCACCGCCGGCCTCGTGCAACCTCAGAACCCCGCCTCCTTGCAGGTCGCGCTGCTCCTCGACCCACCGCCGGGAGGTCGCGTCCTCGACCTGGCGAGCGGCAGAGGCGTGAAGAGCGCCGTGCTGGCCGCGCTGGGCGCCGAGGTGTGCGCCGTGGAGCTCGACCCGCGCCGCTCGGCCGCCGCGGAGCGCAACCTGCGGCGCCTCGGCTTGAGCGTGAAGCACTTGACCGCGGACCTCACGCGACCGCTCGACGTCGCCCCCGCACCCCAAGTCCTCCTCGACGCGCCCTGCAGCGGCACGGGGACGTTGCGGGGGCACCCGGAGATCAAGCTCCGGCTCACCCCAGAGGACATCGCCTCCGCGGCCGAGACGCAGGCGCGCATGCTCGCGACGGCGGCGGCCGTGGTCGCGCCCGGCGGCCTGCTCCAGTACGCCGTGTGCGCCCTGACACCGGAGGAGGGTCCGCTGGTCGTGGCGCGGTTCCTGACCTCGAGCCATGGCGACGGGTTCGCCTCGGAGCAGTTCGAGCTTCCGCTCCCGACGCATGCGGTGGACCACGGCCGGTACGTTCTGCCCTTGGCCGGGCTCGACGGCTTCTACGTCGCGCGCTTGCGTAGAGCGGTCTGACCGGCACGGAGGGGCCGCCGAACGGTACCCTGGCGCATGTCCAGCGAGGGAACGCGTAACGCCGCGCCCGCGGCCGTCGCCGAGCCGGCGACCGGTCAGAGGCCCACGTCCGTGCAACTCTCAGAGCGGGTCCATGCCGTGCTCGGGGGTGTCAACTGCGCCATCGTCGATGTCGGCGATGGCCGCGCCCTCCTGATCGACAGCGGTCAGGACAAGGAGTACGGACGCAAGGTCCGTAAGGCTCTCGACGCGCTCGGCCTGGAGCTAGCCGTCATCCTGGCCACGCACTCGCACGCCGACCATTACGGCGGCAACGCCTACCTCCTCAGGCAGTTCCGGGAGGCGCGGGTCTGGGCCCCCGAGATCGAGGCCGAGATCATCCGCACCCCGGCGCTCGAGCCCATCTACCTGTTTCACGGCGCCAAGCCACTGCCTGAACTCACGGGCAAGTGGTTGCAGGCCGAGGCCTCCCCTGTCCACCGCGTCCTGACCGCCGGCCGTGACACCGTCGGCGGCGCGAGCTTCGAGCTGCTCGACGTGAGGGGCCACGCCCACAGGCAGCTGGCCGTGCTCGTCGACGACGTGCTGCTGGCCGCGGACGCGGTGTTCGGCGCGGAGACGCTGGAGAAGTACCCCATCCCGTTCGCCCAGGACGTGGTCGGACAACTGCGGGCCTTCGAGACGGTGGCCGGCGTTGACGCCAGGGTTCTCCTCCCCGGTCACGGCGCCCCGACCGAGGACATCACAGGCGTCGCAAATAGCAACCGCGTGGCCGTTCTGCGCGCGGCCGACGCCGTCCTGACGGCCTGTGCCGCGCCCGAGGCGCGCTCCGGCGCGAGCACGGAGGACGTGGTGGCCGGCTCCGCCGAGAGCCTCGGCGTCGCGCTCGACGACCTGGCTCGCTACCACCTCAATTTCTGCGTCGTGTCCGCCCACCTCGGCCGCCTCCGGGAACTGGGCGAGATCGTCTGCGCGTTGGAGGCCGGGCGCCTCGTCTGGCGGCGGGCGCGCCGCGCCGCCGAAGAGCCTGAAGGCCGGTCCGCGCCGGTCGCCGGAGCCGCGCGACTCGAGAAGGGCGGCGACGCATGAGGTTCACCAGCGCCGGCGCCGCGCGCACCGTCACGGGCAGCTGCCACCACCTCGACCTCGGCGACTTCCAACTCGTGGTCGACTGCGGCCTCTTCCAGGGCGGCGCCGAGCTGGACGCCCTCAACCGCGCGCCCTTCCCTTTCGAGCCGCGCGACCTCGGCGCCGTGCTCGTAACCCACGGGCACCTCGATCACGTCGGTCGCCTGCCGCTCCTAGTGAAGGCGGGCTACGCGGGGCGCTTCCTCGCCACCAAGGCCACGGCCGACGTGGCCGCCATCATCCTCCGGGACGCCGCCAAGCTGCAGGAGGAGGACTTCGAACGGGACCTGCGTAAGGCGCGCCGCGCCGGACGCGAGTCCGAGCTGCAGGGTCCGCTCTACACCCTGGCGGACGTCGAGGCAGCCATCGCGCGTTTCCAGAGCGTGGCGATGCACGAGCCTGTGCGCGTCGCCGACGGCGTCACGGCCACCTTCAGACCGGCCGGGCACATCCTCGGCAGCGCCTACATCGAGCTGCGGACGCGCGAGGCGCGCCTCGTCTTCTCCGGCGACCTTGGCAACCGCGAGAGCAGCATCCAAGCGCCGACGGAGCCGCCGGACGCGTGCGACGTGCTCGTCATCGAGTCCACCTACGCCGACCAGACGCACCCGAAACGCGCCGAGACGGAGGCACGCTTCCGGGCAGCGCTAGCGCGGTCGCTCGAGAAGGGCGGCAACGTCATGATCCCGACATTCGCCGCGGAACGGGCCCAGCAGGTCCTCTACCTCGTCAACCGCCTGATGACCGCCGGGCAGGTCCCGAAGCTGCCGGTCTTCCTCGACTCGCCGATGGCCGCGAAGATGACGCGCCTGTATCAGGAGTGCGCGTGCGACTTCCGGCCGGAGATAGCGGACCTGATAGACGCCGGCCAGGACCCGTTCGAGCCGCCGACGCTCCGTTACGCCGTGACGGCGGACGAGTCGAAGGCCATCAACGAGGTCACCGGCGGGGCGGTCGTCATCGCGGGCTCCGGCATGCTGACCGGCGGCCGGATCAGGCACCACCTCAAGCACAACCTCTGGCGCGAGGAGGCGACCCTCATCGTGGTCGGCTACCAGGCGCACGGCACGCTCGGCAGGCTCCTCCTGGACGGCGCCAAGCGCGTCAAGCTGTTCGGCGAGGAGGTGGTGGTGCGTGCCGCCATCGAGAACATCAGGGGCTTCTCGGCCCACGCCGATCACGACGACCTGCTCGCGTTCATGACGCCGACCGGCGCCACGCACGTGCTCCTCGTCCACGGCGAGCCGGAAGTGATGGACGGTTTCGCGGCGGAGCTGAGGCACAGCGGGCGCCGCGTGTCCTTGCCGGAGTTCGGAGTGCCCATCGACCTGTGAGCCGTGGGCGGCGCCTTGCGCCGCGTGCCCCTGCGGGAGTTCGGGGCGCCCAGAGACCTGTGAGCTCCTGAACGCTGGCCGGGGCCGCAGTCAGCCACATTACGGAGCCGACGGGCGGATTGGGGGTTTACTAGCGCCATGGATTGGGAACTGCCAGTTATCGCGCTTCGCAGCCAAGTCGTGCTGCCGCGCACGCTCGAGAACGTGGACGTCGGTCGGCCGAAGTCCAAGCGCGCCCTCGAAGAGGCGCAGGCGGGCGACAACCGCGTGCTGCTCGTCGTCCAGCGCGACTCGCGCATAGACGACCCGAACGAGACGGACCTCTACTCCGTCGGCACCCTCGCCGTGGTCAAGCAGGTCATCCGCCTCCCCAACGACACGCTCCAGGTACTCGTCGAAGGCCGCGACCGCGCGACCATCGAGGAGTACGTGCATGGCTCCGCGTTGCGGGCCCGCGTCTCCACCATCACGGAGGTGGGCGTCGACAGGCAGAACGAGAAGGTCCTCGCGCTCGTCGAGCAGGTCAAGGTCGCCTTCGGCGAGTACGCCCAGCAGAACAAGAACATGCGCCTCGACTCGTTCCACCTCGAGAACCTCCGCGCCATGAAGGAGCCCGGCTCGCTCGCTGACGTGGTGGCCAAGTTCGCCACGTGGGACGTGGCGGACAAACAGGCCGCACTCGAGGAGGCCTCCGCGGTCAAACGCCTCGAGCTCGTCTTCGGGTTCCTGACCCGTGACCTCGAACGGTTCGACACGGAGAAGGAGATCAGCGCCCGCGTCAAGCAGCAGATGGACTCGAACCAGCGCGAGTACTACCTGCGCGAGAAGATGAAGGCCATCCAGAAGGAGCTCGGCTCGGGCGAGGAGAGCGAGGGCGAGGAGCTGCGCGCGAAGGTGGAGGCCAAGAACCTGCCCGAGCACGCCAAGGAGCGGGCCCTCAAGGAGATCGACCGGCTCGAGAAGATGGCCGGCGGCTCGCCGGAAGCCACCGTGGTGCGCACGTACGTCGACACCCTCCTGGAGCTCCCGTGGAGTGAGATCGACGAGGAGCACCTGGACATCGGCAACAGCCAGAGGGTGCTCGACGAGGACCATTACGCGCTGGAGGAGCCCAAGGAGCGCATCCTCGAGTTCCTGGCCGTGCGGCAGCTCACGCGGGACGTCGAATCGGCCGACTACAAGGCCCCCATCCTCTGCCTCGTCGGACCGCCCGGGGTCGGCAAGACGAGCCTAGGGAAGTCCATCGCGCGCAGCCTCGGGCGCAAGTTCGTGCGCATGAGCCTTGGCGGCGTGCGCGACGAGGCCGAGATCAGGGGCCATCGCCGCACGTACATCGGCAGCCTCCCCGGTCGCATCATCCAGGGCATGAAGACGGCCGGGACGATCAACCCCGTCTTCCTGCTCGACGAGGTCGACAAGATGACGGCGGACTTCCGTGGCGACCCGTCGTCCGCCCTCCTCGAGGTCCTCGACCCCGAGCAGAACAACACGTTCGCCGACCACTACCTCGAGATTCCCTACGACCTCTCCAAGGTCATGTTCATCACGACGGCCAACAGCCTCTCGACCATCCCCCGGCCGCTCCTCGACCGCATGGAGGTCATCCAGATCCCCGGTTACACGCTCGTCGAGAAGCTGGAGATCGCCAAGCGTTACCGCGTGCCACGTCAACTCCGCGACCACGGTCTGGCCGAGCACTTAGCGTTCGACGACGGCGCCATCCGCCGGGTCGTCACCGAGTACACGCGCGAGGCCGGGGTGCGCAACCTCGACCGGCTCATCGCCAAGGCTGCACGCAAGTCCGCCAAGGAGTTCCTCACGACGCCCTGGGAGGGTGTGCGCAACGTCGACTCCGACGCTGTGCGCGTCCTACTCGGCGTGCCGCCCTACCGCGACGAGCAGGCCGAGAAGCAGCCGCAGGTCGGCCTGGCGCACGGGCTCGCCTGGACGTCCGTCGGCGGCGTTACGCTCGACATCGAGACCGTCGCCGTGTCCGGCAAGGGCGTGACGACCCTTACGGGCCAGCTGGGCGACGTCATGAAGGAGAGCGCTCAGGCCGGCATCGCGTTCCTACGCAAGCACGCCGAGGAGTACGGTATCGCCCCCGACTTCCACGAGAAGCGCGACCTGCACGTGCACGTGCTGGAGGGCGCCACGCCGAAGGACGGTCCGTCCGCCGGCATCGCCATCGCGAGCGCCGTGGTCAGCGCCCTGACCGGCCGGCCGCTGCGCGGCGACGTCGCGATGACGGGCGAGATCACGCTGCGCGGCCGCGTCCTGCCCATCGGCGGCGTGAAGGAGAAGCTCCTGGCCGCCCACCAGGCCGGCATCGGCACGGTCATCCTGCCCAAGGACAACGAGGCCAACCTGGAGGAGGTCCCCAGCGTCATCCTCGAGGACCTCGAGGTCGTGCCGGTTAGCGACTTCCGCCAGGTCCTCGACATCATGCTGATGCCGGAGGAGCAGGCGGAGAGCGCCGCGGCGTTCGTGCCGCCGGCCGCCGACCGCTCGGGCGCGCAGCCCGTCACCCCCGGCTGACCGGCTGGGCTACACCCCGCGCGGCTCCGGCGCCAGCCACGGCGTCAGGGCCAGCAGCACCGCCTGCACGTACAGGTCGGACCGCGACACGAGGCCCCGGGTGAGCACGCCAGCTGCCCCGGGGCCATCTTTCGCCCGCTCGAGCCCGTAGGCCGCGTCGAGCGCCGTGCCGAGCTCCTGACCGGACGAGACGCGCTCCGCGAGGAAGGCCGGCACCTCGAACGTCGCGCTGCGAGCCGTGCCGAGCCGACCGGCGCGGTCCGTGACGACGACCCAGGCGCTCGTGTATTGCCCGCCGCGCGCCGGCCCGCTCCCGCCTGGGCCCGCCTGAGCGTCGCCGACCCCTGCCTGAGCGCCACCCGCCCCACGCTCGGCCTCGCCGCCGCTCACGCCCGCCTCGATCCCGACGCCCAGCTGCGCGCCCGGCACGAGCGCCAACGCGCCGCGAGCGCGGTTGAGGGCTCCGGCGTACGTCTCCTTGTCGCCCAGCGGCTGCGCGGGCACGCCGGAGGGCGCCTCGACGTGCGTCACCGCTACGAAGCGCCCGTGCACGCACCGCAACGCCGTCTCGACCGCCCTGACCTTCGCCGGGCTCGTGGACCCTAGGGCCACGTGGCGCATGACCGCGAGCACGCTCTCGGGTGGTGGCTCGTGCGTTCCCGCAAGCGCCGCGACCGGCCGCGTGTCGGCCATTCAGCCCCCCTCCCCTACGGTCGCCCTCAGCACGTCGGCGTCGCCTTCCAGTGCGTAGCTCCCTAGGCTTGCCGGCAAGACGACCGCCGCGCCGCGCCCAAGCGCCAGCGTGCGACCGGCGGCGGACAGGCGCGCGGAGCCGCCCGTCAGGACGATGAGCTCGAGCGAGCGCTCCGTCGTGGCGCCCAGGAGCGGCGGGCCTGCCGTCAGGCGGCACGCGTCGAGCACGAACTCCGGCAGCTCGACCGCCCGCCGCCAGCGGTCCGGCTCAGGCGGGGCGCTGCCAGGCGCGTAAGGACCGCCCGTCAGGTCCGCGACGGCCAGGGCCCGCTCCACGTGCAGCTCGCGGTGCTTGCCGTCGGCCCCGGCTCGCCCGTAGTCGTAGAGCCGGTACGTCAGGTCGCTCGCCTGCTGGATCTCGAACAGGAAGCACCCGGCGCCGACCGCGTGCACGGTGCCGGCGGGGTTCACGACCACGTCGCCCTCGCGCACGCCGACGCGGTGCATCAGGTTCACGAAAGTGCCCTCCGCCAGCGCCGCGCGCGCCTCCGCCTCCGTGACGTCGCGCACGAAGCCGCGGAGCACGGACGCCCCGGGCTCGCACTGGAGCATCAGCCAGGCCTCCGCCTTGCCGAGGTGGCCGCTGGCGGCCTCGACCCGTGCGGCATAAGCGTCGTCCGGATGCACTTGCACGGAGAGGTCGGAGGCCGCGTCGAGGAACTTGGCCAGTAGTGGCACGCGGGCGCCGTAACGCTCGGCGGGGGCCGACCCGACCAGCGCCGCTCCGTGCGTGCGGGCCAGTTCGCCGAGCGTCAGGCCGGCGTACGGGCCGTTCTCGACCAGGTTGCCGGCGTCGACGAGCCAGCACTCCCCTAGCGGTTCCCCGGCCGGCCCGCTCACCGGGACCTGGACGGGCCCCCCGCCGTACCACTCCGCGAGGCGCGCGCCGCCCCAGACGCGCCGGTACAGGTGCGGGCGCAGGAGCAGCGGGTACGGCTCGAACGGTCGCGCCGGGCCGGAGGCGCGCTCGCGGACCATCACCTAGGCGCCCCTCCTGGCAGCTTCTTGCCCGGGTTCATGATGCCGGCCGGGTCGAGCGTCGCCTTGATGGCCTGCATGAGCCCGAGCGCCTTGCCGTGCTCCCGCTCCATGTACTTCAGCTTGCGCAGGCCGACGCCGTGTTCGCCCGTGGCCGTGCCGCCCGCGTCGATGGCCCGGTGCGTCATGCGGTCGACCACGCCCTGTGCCAGCGCCCGCTCGCCGGCGTCCGCGACGTAGAGCGTCAAGTGGAAGTTCCCGTCGCCGACGTGGCCGACGACATGCACGTCCAGGCCGTGCTCGGCGCAGTCGGCCATGGCGCTCGCCACGGCGGCGGGCAGCTCGGAGATGGGTACCGCCACGTCGGTGATGATGCTGTCCAGCCCCGGGTGCGCGGCGTTGGCCGCGAACAGCATGGTGTGGCGCGCTTCCCACAGCCGCGCCCGCTCGCCGGCGTCCGTGGCCGCCTCGAAGGCGGTCGCGCCGGAGTCCGCGGCCAGCTCGCGGGCGATCTCCACCTCGGCGGCTATGCCCGCCGGGTTGCCGTGGAACTCTAGGAAGATGGTCATCTCCTCCGGGAAAGCCGTGCCGGAGTAGGCGTTGACGGCCCTGATGCTGATCGGGTCGATCAGCTCGCAGCGCGCCACCGGCACGCCGGCCTGGATGAGCCTGGTCACGAACGAGGTCGCGCTGAAGGCGTCAGGGAACGGGAGCCTGGCAGCCGCGGCGGCCTCGGGCAGGCCCACGAGGCGCAGCGTGACCTCCGTGATCACCCCGAGGGTGCCCTCCGCGCCCGTGAACAGCGCGCAGAGGTCGTAGCCGCTCGCGGACTTCCTGGCGCGGTTGCCGAGGCGCATGACCTCGCCGGTGGGCGTCACCACCTCGAGCGCGAGCACGTAGTCGCCGGTAGTCCCGTAGCGTACGGCGGCCGTGCCCGACGCGTTCGTGCTGACCATGCCGCCGATGGACGCGTGCGCGCCCGGGTCGATCGGGAAGAAGAGGCCGTGCCGACGAACGTGGTCGTTGACGCGGGGGTACGTGACTGCCGGCTGCACGACGATGAGGAGGTCCTCGGGCCGCGACTCGAGGATGCGGTCGAGGTGCCCGAGGTCGAGGGATATGCCGCCGGCCACGGGGACAGTGTGGCCTTCCAGGCTCGAGTTGGCAGCGACCGGCGTGATCGGCACGCCCCGCTCGGTCGCGAAGCGCAGCACCCTGCTCACCTCGTCCGCGCTTCGCGGGTAGACGACGACTTCGGGCATGACCCCCGCGGCATAGGACTCGCCGCGCGAGTGCTGGGTCAAGGCGGCTGTGGTCGTGTCGACGCGGTCGGCGCCCAGTAGGAGCGAGAGTTCGTCTGCGATGGTCATGCGCCCCACTGTAATGCGAGGCGCCGGAGAGCGTCTTGGGGGCGCCGATTGCTCGGCGCCCCCAAGCTCATCGCCGCCCTACTCGGTCTTCGTGACGCCGTGAAGGTCCACGGAGCTGAACCCGAGCGGGCTGGGGATCCAGCCGTGGACGTTGGCCCGCGTGGCGTTGAGCGAGCGGTTGTGCGCGACGGGCATCGCCATCGCCTGGTCGGCGATGATGTCGTTCACCTTGGCGTAGAGGGCGGCGCGCTCGTCGGGGTCGGCGATCTGGCGAGCCTCCGCGAGGGCGGCGTAGACGTCGGCGTCCGCCCAGCCGCTGCGGCCGACGGCCGAGGGTCCGAAGAACGTGAGGAGGAAGTTGTCGGGGTCCGCGTAGTCGGCGTTCCAGCCGATCATGTACATGGCGAACTTGCCCGCGCGGTAGTCGGCGCCGTAGGTCGTCCAGTCCTCGGTCTTGAGCTCGACGTTGATCCCGACGTCCGCGAGGTAGGACGCGATGGTCTCGGCGATGGGCTGCGGCGACAGGAAGTAGGGGCGGCTCACCGGCATGTACCAGAACTCGATGTCGAAGCCGTTCGGGAAACCGGCCTCCGCCAGGAGCTCCTTGGCGCGCTCGGGGTTGTACTCGTAGGGCCAGGGCTCGCCGTGACCGAAGAGCGAAGGCGGCAGGAGGTCCTGCGCGGTCACGCCGAGGCCCTCGTAGAACGCGTCTACGATGGCGTCGCGGTCGACGGCGTGCATGATGGCGCGGCGCACGAGGACGTTGTCGAGCGGAGCGTGGTCGATGTGGATGGCGACGTAGCCGACGTTCAGCTCCGAGCTGGCGACCTGGACGACGAGGTTCGGGTCGGCCTGCACGGTAGCGAGGTCGTCGGACGTGAGGAGCACGGCGACGTCGATCGTGCCGGCCTGCAGCTCGGCGAGGCGGGCGGTCGGCTCCTGGATGCCGCGGAACACGACGCTCTCGACGCCGGCGGGGCCGCCCCAGTAGTCGTCGTTGCGCTCCAACACTACGCGTTCGCCCTCGGTCCACGAGACGAACTTGAAGGGGCCGGTGCCGACGGCGCCGAAGCCCGGGGTGCCGTAGGCGACGCCGGCCGCCTGGATGGCCGCCGGGCTACCGAACTGGAAGTAGACGGCCGCCCACAGGGCCGGCAGGAACGGCGCGGGTTGCGTCAGGTGCATGCGCACCGTGTGGTCGTCGACGACCTCGACGTCGGCGATGAGGTTGGAGCCGCTCTCGATGGTGCCGCCGAACGTGGCGTCCCACATGGCGAACGTCTTCCCGTCGGCGCGGTTGCCGGCCGGGTCGTCGGCGTGGTTGAGGCGGTCGATGTTGAACTTCACGGCGGCGGCGTCGAACGGCGTGCCGTCGTGGAAGCTCACGCCCTGACGGAGGTCGAACGTCCAGACCGTGCTGTCCTCGTTGGCGCTCCACGAGGTGGCGAGGGCGGGCACGAGGTCGGTGGAGCCGGGCGCGAAGTCGACGAGGCGCTCGGCGATCTGGCGGCTGACGACCAGCGAGTTGCCGTCCGTGGTGTCGACGGCGTCGAGGGACGTTGGGAAGCCGGAGACGCCGTACACGAGCGTCTGCGCCTGCGCCAACCCGAGTACCAAGAACAGTGCCGCGACGAATGCTGCTTTCTTCATCCTGCCTCCTGTAGGCGGTAGGGGGCTCGCCGGCAACGGTACGCTCGACCATCTGGCTGATGGTTGTCGGGCAGGTGCTCGAAGACGCCTCCACCTGTTGGTTATGCAGGCGATGCTACCACGCCCCGGCTCGCTGATTCGCGTGAGGGCCGTAAGCCGCACGCGACCCGTCGCCGGTCTCCGGCCTCGTCCCGATCGAGCGGGCCGTGCCACGGCGCACCCCGCGCGCGCGTTACACTTCGCCGGATGAGATGCGAGAAGATGCTGGAGCTGTGGCTGATACGCCACGGCGAGACCGACTGGAACCGCGAGGGGCGCGTGCAGGGGCGCAGCGACAACGCCCTCAACGACCTCGGCCGTGCGCAGGCGCGCGCCCTCGGTGCCAGGCTGGCCGCCACCGCTTTCGACCGCGTCTACGCCTCCGACCTGAGCCGCGCGGTCGAGACGGCCCGGCTCGTCTTCCCCGGTCGCGCGCCCGAGCTCGATGCCCGGCTACGTGAGATGGCCGGTGGGGTGCTCGAGGGCAAGACCGTGGCCGAGATGTCCGAGAGCGAGCTGCGCGTAAGGGCGCTCAGGGGCTCCGGGCGGGTCGACGTGCGGCCGGAAGGCGGCGAGTCGTACGAAGACGTGATGGTCCGCGTCCGCGACTGGCTGGGGGAGCTACCCGGGCAGGGTCGCGTGGCGTGCGTGACGCATGGCGGCGTCATCCACACGGTGCTCAAGGTCGCCTTCGGTCACGTGGCTGGCGCGCCGGGCGGGCCGACCATCTTGATAGCGAACGCCAGCGTCAGCGTGGTGCGGCTCGGTGCCTGGACAGTCGTCGAGCGGGTGAACGACCACGCTCATCTGGAGGCGCTCACGCTCGCCCCACGCTAGCGCCGATCGACCGGAGGGACCGGACTCCGGCGCAGAGCTCGCGGAGCGAGGCCGGTCAGATGTTGCGCAACCGCGGATCGAGGATGTCGCGGATCGCGTCGCCGAGCAAGTTGAAGCCGACCACGGCCAGGAAGATGGCGATGCCTGGGAAGATCGACATCCAGGGCGCCCTGAGGAACTGCGAGAAGCCGTCGCGGATCATCAGCCCCCACTCCGGGGCCGGGGGCTGCGCGCCGAGGCCGAGGAAGCCGAGTGCGGCGACATCCAGGATGGCGGTGCCGATGGAGAGAGTGAGTTGAACTATGAGCGGGGCGAGCGAGTTGGGCAGTACGTGCTTCAGCACGACCCTGGTGCCCCCCGACCCGAGCGCCCTGACGGCCTGCACGTACTCCGACTGGCGCACCTGCATCACGACGGAGCGCACGATCCGCGTGTAGATCGGCACCTGTGTGATGGCGATCGCGATGAGCGCGTTGGTCAGGTTAGGACCGAGCGTCGCCACGATCGCGATGGCAAGCAGGATGCCGGGGAACGCCAGGAGGATGTCGACCAGCCACACGATGACGGTGTCGAGCCAGCCGCCGACGTAGCCCGCGATCAGCCCAAGGAGAGTGCCTATGACGACCGCGAAGGCGACGGCGATGAGGCCGGCCCGGAGGCTGATGCGGCCGCCGTGCAGCACGCGCGTGAAGTTGTCACGGCCGAGTTCGTCCGCGCCGAACCACCGCTCGGCGCTCGGCGGGCTGAGCCGCGCCCTCAGGTCGCGGTCGCGCCTGGCGTCGTACGGCTTGAGCACGGGTGCCAGCACCGAGATCAGGACGAGGAAGACGACGATGGCGAGACCGAGGACGCCCGTGGGGTGGCGGAAGAACCGCCGTACCAGGTCGTTGCCGCGCTTGTGGCTCGTCGCTTCGAGGCCGTTCTGGGTCGTTGTCGCGGCGTCCATCTACCCTCCTCCGTCGGCGTTGTCGGTAGGTCGGATGGCAGCGGTCTTGCGCACTGGACCCTCGTACGGCTGCTGGCGGTGAGGTCGGGCGGTCTCGATCATGCGTACTGGATCCTCGGGTCGATCAGCGTGTAGGAGAGGTCGACGAGCAGGTTCACGAACACGAACAGGGTGGCCACGAAGATCACGCCTCCCTGGATGATGGGGTAGTCGCGGGCAGCTATGCCGTCGTAGACCCACCGTCCTATGCCGGGCCAACTGAAGACCGTCTCCGTCAGGATGGCGCCGGACAGGAGCGAGCCGAAGCTCAGGCCGATGACCGTGATGACGGGCAGCAGGGCGTTGCGCAAGCTGTGCTTGCGTACCACCGTCAGCTCGGCGAGGCCCTTGGCGCGGGCCGTGCGTACGTAGTCCTGGCCGAGGACCTCTAGCATCGCGGAGCGGGTCATGCGCACCACGATGGCGAGCGGGATGGTGCCGAGCGCTATCGCAGGCAGGACCAGGTGCCTGGCGGCGTTCAGCGCGCCCTTGAAGTTGCCGGCGAGCAGGCCGTCGAGCACGTACATGCCCGTGATGGGCTGGATCGAGGTCGACACGGAGAGCCGGCCGGAAGGCGGCAGCCAGCCGAGCACGACCGCGAAGACGTAGATGAGGATGATGCCGAGCCAGAAGACGGGGAACGACACGCCCGCGATGGCTACCAGCATCACGCTCGTGTCGGCGAGGGTGCCCCGGCGCAGCGCCGCCCACGTGCCGGCGGGGATGCCGATGGCGACGGCGAGGAGCATGGCCGCCAGCGTGAGCTCCAGCGTCGCGGGGAAGCGGTGCAGGAGGCTCTGCGTGATGGGCACCAGGGTGAGGATCGAGCGCCCCAGGTCGCCGCGCAGCATGCCGCCCATGTAGTCGAAGTACTGCGAGTCGAAGAGGTCGCCGAGCTTGCCGGTCTCGCGGTACTCGGCCGTGTTGAAGAACAACGGTCGGTCGAGCCCCAGATCGGCCCGTAGCCGCTCGATGAGGTTCGGGGCCGCGCGCTCCCCGAGCATGGCGATCGCCGGGTCGCCGGGGATGATGCGCGTCAGGAAGAAGATGAGCAGGGTGACCCCGATCAGCACGGGGACGAGACCCAACAGGCGGCGGACGATATACGCGGTCAAGCGCTTGCTCCTAATAGGACCCGGCGAACGGGCGCGCTAACGGGGCGATACACCCGGCGCCGCCAAGTCGATCAGTGATTCTTGCAGCAACATAACCCGGACGGGTCGGGGCCGCCCCGGGCAGGGCGTCCCCGACGCTCCCGGCATGGGTTTGGGAGCGCGTGACTCGCGCTCCCAAACACCTTCACGGTTTGTGCTTACTGCGCCTTCGTGACGGAGTGCAGGCTGACGGAGCTGAAGCCGAGCGGGCTGGCGACCCAGCCGTCGATGCCGACGCGCGTCGCGTTCAGCGAGCGGTTGTGCGCCATCGGGATCGAGATGGCCTGGTCCGCGACCGTGTTCACGACCTGCGCGTAGAGCTCGGCGCGGCGGTCCTGGTCGGCGATCTGGCTGGCCTCCTGGATGATGGCACGGGTCTCTGGGCTATCCCAGCCCTGGTCGGTGAGGGCCGAGGGACCGAAGAAGGTGCGGAGGAAGTTGTCGGGGTCCGCGTAGTCGGCGTTCCAGCCGATCATGTACATCGGGAACTTGCCCGTCTGGTAGTCGGCGAGGTAGGTGGCCCAGTCTTCCGTCATGAGCTCGGCCGTGATGCCGACGTCCGCCAGGTACGAGGCGATCGTCTCGGCGATGGGCTGCGGGGCCGGGAAGTACGGGCGGCTGACCGGCATGTACCAGTACTGCGTGGTGAAGCCGTTCGGGAAGCCCGCCTCCGCGAGGAGCTCCTTGGCCTTCTCCGGGTTGTACTCGTACGGCCAGTCTTCGCCGTGACCGAAGAGCACGGGTGGGAGGTGGTCCTGGGCGACGACGCCGAGGCCCTCGTAGAAGGCGCTCACGATCGCGTCGCGGTCGATGGCGTACGCCACGGCGCGGCGGACGAGCACGTTGTCGAACGGCGCGTTCGCCTGGTGCATGGAGATGTAGCCGACGTTGAGCTCGGTGTCGGCGATGGCGGTCTTGAGGTTGGGGTCGTTCTGGACCGTGGCCAGGTCGTCGCTCGTCAGGTTGACGGCGATGTCGATGGTGCCGGCCTGGAGCTCAGCGAGGCGGGCGGTGGGCTGCTCGATGCCGCGGAAGACGATGCGTTCGACGCCGGCGGGGCCGCCCCAGTAGTCGTCGTTGCGCTCGAGGACGATGCGCTCGCCCTCGATCCACTCGACGAACTTGAAGGGGCCGGTGCCGACGGAGCCGACGTTCGGCGTGCCGTAGTTGACGCCGGCGGCCATGACGGCCGTAGGGCTGTTGAACTGGAAGTAGGCGGCGGCGAACAGCGCGGGGAGGAACGGAGCCGGCTGGGTGAGGGTCAGCTGGATCTCGTACTCGCCGGTGATGGCGACGCTCTCGATCAGGTTGCCTTCACCGATCGGACCACCGAAGACCCAGCCCCACGGCACGAAGGTCTTGCCTTCGGCGCGCCCGCTGTACGGGTGGTTCGGGTCGTTCCAACGGTCGAGGTTGAACTTGGCCGCCTCGGCGTTGAACGAGGTGCCGTCGTGGAACTTGACGCCCTGGCGGAGCTCGAACGTCCATACGGTGGCGTCGTCGTTGGCGCTCCATGAGGTGGCGAGGCCGGGGATGAGGTCCGTCTTGCCGGGCGCGAAGTCGACGAGGCGCTCCGTGACCTGACCGCTGACGACGAGGGAGTTGCCGTCTTGGGAATCGACGGCGTCGAGCGAGGCGGGGAAGCCGCTCGACCCGAACACGAGGGTCTGCGCGCTCGTCAGCCCGAGCGTGAGGAGTAGAGCGAGCAGCAGTACCAGTCTCTTCATGTAGCCTCCAGTTTCCACGACGTGGTCGGCATGGGGCCGCCTTGGCGCTTTCGTATCGGTGACGCGCTCGCGGCCCTCGCTGTACCAACGTTCGACGCCTGCGATGCTAGCACGTGAACTACCGCACACTAGGCGCCCATGCTTCAGCTTCCGTTCACCTGCTTGACGAGTGGAAGTCCTGCTGCCGGGCCTACGCACGTACGGCCACCGGCGGCCTCGGTGGCGATGGCGCTCAGGCGACCGTTGGCGTCGCCCCTACGACCTCGGTCGGCCCCAGCCGCCCGGCGACGAGTCGGAGCTTGCGCACGCCGGGGCGGTCGACGAGGCGCTCGTCGTGCGTCACGGCCACCACGGCCGTGCCCTCCTCGGCGGCGAGGGCTACGAGCAGGTCGAAGACCTCCTCTGCCCTGGCGTGGTCGAGGGAGCCGGTCGGCTCGTCCGCGAGGATCACCTTCGGTCGCAGGGCGAGGGCGCGCGCGACGGCCGCGCGCTGGCGCTCGCCGCCCGAGACCTTGGAGGGCGGATGGTCGAGGCGTCCGCCCAGGCCGACGCGCGTCAGGAGGGTGGCGGCGCGCTCCTCGTCCGGCTCGCCGAGGATGCGCGACGGCATGGTGACGTTCTCGAGCAGCGTGAAGTCCTGCAGCAGGTAGTGGTTCTGGAACACGAGCCCTACGTAACGCGCCCTGCGAGCGGCCAGCTGCCGCGGAGCGTGCTCGTGCACCGGGAAGTCGCCCCAGTAGATCTCGCCCGCGTCCGGCCTGTCGAGACCGCCCAACAGGTGCAGCAGCGTGCTCTTGCCGGAACCGGACGGCCCAAGGACGGCCACCACCTCGCCCGCCCGCACGGTCAGCGACACGCCCGCCAGCACCTCCACCGCCCCGCCGGGGGAGTCGAACCGGCGTTCGAGGGCGCGA
The DNA here is from genome assembly GCA_023954415.1 of Trueperaceae bacterium. Lineage (NCBI taxonomy): Bacteria > Thermotogati > Deinococcota > Deinococci > Trueperales > Trueperaceae > Trueperaceae bacterium. The sequence goes on along the minus strand of JAMLIB010000006.1, from coordinate 81,691 downwards.
CTCGCAAGAACGGGCATCACGGGGTTACTATACGGGCCGGTCGCGAAAAGTTGCTCCACACCGCGCCCCGACCTGGGCCGTGAAGCCACCTGGAGTCCATTGTGAACAGCGATGCCGAACGACTCGAGATCCTGGAACTGCTGAAGCGGGTCCCCCTCTTCGTCGGCGCACCGGACAGGGCGCTGGACATCGCTGCCGCCGCCGTGCGCAAGCGGGGTTACGAGGCCGGTGTCACCATGTTCCAGGAAGGCGACAAGGGCGAGGCCCTCTACATCATCGCCTCGGGTCTGGTGAAGCTCTCGAAGGTCGACCTCGGAGGTCACGAGAAGACGCTCGCCATCCTGCAGTGCCCGGAGTACTTCGGCGAGATGGCGCTCCTGGGCGAGTCGACCCGCAGCGCCACGGCCGTAACCCTGAGCGAGGTGCAGGCCTACCTCCTCTTCAACGACGACTTCCGCAAGCTCATCGCCGACTACCCGGCCATCAGCCTGAACCTGAACGCCACCTTGGCGGAGCGGCTCCGCGGCATGGACGACGAGTCGCAGGTCCTCTCCTACAAGGACGCTCAGGGGCGCGTGGCCTACGTGCTGCTGAAGCTCTACCAGGGAGGCGTCGTGGAGCACGAGGAGGAGCGCGCGCTCGTGCGCCTCACGCACCAGGAGCTGGCGAACCTGGCGGGCACGTCACGGGAGACTGTCACGCGCGCGCTCAAGGCCCTCGAGGTCGAGGGCGTCATCGAGACGCGCCCGAAGGAAGTCTTCATCACCGACCCGGCTGGGCTTGACGAGATCCTCCACGGCATCCGCTGAACCACTTGCGGCTTCCGTCCGACGCTATCGGCGGTAAGCGCGGCGCGAACGTGCCCGACCGTCATGCCGCTTGCGTCGTCAGCCGCTCTGGATCGCCGCGCGTTGGCCCTCGAGGCGGCGCGCCAGCCTGCCCAGTAGGCGCTGCTCCACCTCGGGCCAGTCGAGGTCCGTGATGCCGTACACCATCGTGTCGCGAACGTAACCGTCCTTGGCGACCTGGTGCCGTCGCAGCACCCCCTCGAAGCGGGCGCCGAGCGCGAGGATGGCCTTCTGGGAGCGCACGTTGCGTGTGTCCGTGTGGATCTGGACGCGGTGCATGCCCAGAGCCTCGAACGCGAAGCGCAGGAGCAGGAGCTTGCTCTCGATGTTCACGCCCGTGCGGAACGTGGCCGGGTCGTACCAGGAGAAGCCGAGCTCGCAGCGCAGGTGCCTGAAGTCGATCTCGCTCAGGCGGCTCGTGCCGACCACCTTACCGGCGGCGTCGAGGATGGCCACCGGGTAGGCGTGGCCGGCGTCGCGCTGAGCGAAGACCGCGCCGAAGTACTTGTCGGCCGCGGCCGCGTCCGTCGGGGTGGAGGTCAGCCGGAACTCGTCCGGGTGCGCGAAGGCGATCCTCAGCAGGTCGGGAAGGTGGCGCTGCTCCAGCGCCTCGATGCGCACGAGTGTCCCGCCGAGGACCGGTCGCGCCGTCAGGGCGGCCGGTCCGGTCGGCGCGCCGGCGGCGCCGGCCGTCACCGCGGCACCCGCTCGCCGCCGTGAGGCGCCCGGAGCGGACCGTCGACGTCGAGGTCGAACGGGACGATCTCGGCGTGGTCCACGAGCCGCTGCACGCCGACCAGGCTGCCGATGACGACACCGTGGGTGACGACGACGAGCGTCTGGAAGCGGCGGTAACGCTTCAGCACGGCCAGGACGCGGTCGCGCACCTCATCGACCGACTCCCAGGGCGCGTCCTCCTCCATGCGCGTGCCGGAGAGGCTCTGGCGGGCGCGCTCGAAGCTCTTCGGGTCGATCTCCGCCAGCGGGTCCTTCTGCGGCAGCCACTCGTGCAGGTCGTGCTCGACGTACAGGGGCTTGTTGATGGCGCGGCTGAGGAGCGCGGCGGACTCCAGGGCGCGCGTGTAGGTGCTGCACAGTATGGCTTCGGCCTCGCGGAGTCGGTAGTCGCGAGCGATGGTGTCTATCTGGATACGCCCCAGGGCCGTGAGGGGCGCGAACTCCTTGGCGACGCCGCGGGCGCCGCGCGCCTCGACGAGGCCGTAGTCCGTCTCACCGTGGCGTACGAAATAGAGTCTCACGTAACTCCTCACCTGAAGGCGGTCGCCCCGCCGAGCGGCGGGCTTGAGCCAAGTTATCAGCGGGGGCCTACCGCCACTGTTCGAATGTTTACTCCCCCTCGCCCGACCACAGGTCGTGGGCTCTCTCACAGGTAGAATCGCCTACGGAAGACATGGACCTGGCCGCTATCTACCGCAACGCCACCCTGGCCATCGCCGGCGCGAAGCCCGTCAAGTCGGTGATAGGCCGCTACGGCTGGCGCCTCGGCGTCGGGCGCTTCGTGGCGGGTGAGGACATCCGGTCCGCCGTGCCCGCGCTTCTCGCCATCCAGGCGAGCGGCAGGCACGTGATCCTCGACCTGCTAGGCGAGTTCGTCGAGAGCGAGAGCGCCTCGCGGGCGGTGGCGGACGCCGTGAAGGAGTGCGTCGCCGTCGCGCGCGCGAGCGGCGTGGAGCCGTACTTCAGCGTCAAGCCGACGCAGCTCGGCCTCGGCGTCGGGGCGGAGCTCGCGCTCGAGCTGGCCGACGGCGTCGCGAGCGCCATCGGGGCCGCCGGCGGCCACCTCTGCCTAGACATGGAGAACACGCCTTACGTGAGCGGCACGCTCGACCTCTACGAGGCCTTGAGGCGTGCCGGGCACCACCACGTGAGCACCGTGCTGCAGAGCTACCTCTTCCGCACCCCCGACGACCTGGACCGCCTGATCGGCCTTGCCGGCACCTACCCGGACGTCACCACGGCTTTGCGGCTCGTGAAGGGCGCCTACCGCGAGACGGCCGAGCACGCCATCCAGGACGTGGCCGGCATCGAGGAGGCCTACCGCGCCCTCGCCTACCGCGCCCTCGGGGCGGGCCTCAAGCTCAACGTCGCCACGCACGACGAGGGCCTGCAGCGCGAGCTGCTCGCTTACGCCCATGGCGCTGCGCTTGGCCAGGACCGGTACGAGGTGCAGATGCTCTACGGCGTGAAGCCGCAGCTCCAGGAGCGTCTCAGCGCCTCCGGGCTGCCGGTGCGCGTGTACGTCCCTTTCGGATCGGATTGGTACGGCTACTTCAGCCGCAGGCTGGCCGAACGCCCCGCCAACCTCGCCTTCGTGGCGCGCGGGCTGTTCGGCTGAAGACGATCGACCGCCGCGCCCCCCCTAGCTCCAGGGGCGGTGCCATCACTCAGGGAGGACCACCTAGATGCTCTTCGAACCTTATCGCAACGAACCGTTCGCTGATTTCTCCGATCCCGCCACCCTGGCGAGCTTCAAGCGCGCCCTCGAGGGCGTGAGGGCGCAGCTGGGCCGCGACTACCCGCTCACCATCGGCGGCGAGCATGTCGTGACGGGAGCCTTCCTCGAGTCGTACGACCCCTCCAGCAAGGACCGGCTCGTCGGGCGCGTCGCCAAGGCCGACCCGCGCGAGATCGAACGCGCCATGGACGCGGCGTGGGAGGCCTACGCCGACTGGTCGCGCTGGGGCATGGCCGAGCGGGCGCGGCTGCTCGTCAAGCTCGCCGCCATCATGCGGCGCCGGCGCGAGGAGCTGGCCGCCTGGCTCGTGTTCGAGGCGTCCAAGAACTACCTCGAGGCGATCGCCGACGTGGCCGAGGCCATCGACTTCTGCGAGTACTACGCGCGCACTGCGCTGCCCCTCGCGGAGCCGCTGCCTACGTACGACCATCCAGGCGAGGAGAACACGACGACCTTCCAGCCCATGGGCGTCGGTCTCGTGATCCCGCCGTGGAACTTCCTGCTGGCCATCCTCGTCGGCACCGCCGTCGGCCCCGTCGTCGTCGGCAACACCGTCATCATCAAGCCCTCCCCCGCCACGCCCGTCATCGCGGCGAAGTTCATGGAGCTCGTGGCCGAGGCCGGCTTCCCTGCCGGCGTCATCAACCTGCTCACGGGCGACGACGCCGTCCTGGGCGACGCCCTCGTCGACCACCCGCGCACGCGCTTCGTCAACTTCACGGGCTCCGTCGCGACGGGTGTGCGCATCTTCGAGCGCTCGGCCAAGGTGCACCCCGGCCAGCATTGGCTCAAGAGGGCGTTCCTCGAGATGGGCGGCAAGGACGCGCTCATCGTCGACGCCTCGGCGGACGTCGAGCTGGCGGCCGCCTCTGCCGTGGCCAGCGCGTTCGGGTTCCAGGGCCAGAAGTGCTCCGCCATGAGCAGGCTCATCGTGGTCGACGCCGTGTACGACGCCGTGTTGGAACGCGTGAAGGCGCTCACCGAGGCCTTGAGCGTCGGGCCGGCCGACGAGAACCACGACGTCGCCGCCGTCATCAACGAGCGGCAGTACGAGAAGATCCTGGGCTACATCGAGACGGGCAAGAGCGAGGCGCGGCTCCTGACGGGCGGAGGCCCGGCGGGTGGCGACGGCTGGTTCATACGGCCGACGGTGTTCGCCGACGTGCCCGTCGGCGCGAGCATCGCGTGCGACGAGATCTTCGGGCCGGTCGTGAGCGTGCTGCGCGCGCGCGACTTCGACCACGCCCTCGAGATCGCGAACGGCAGCATGTACGCCCTCACGGGCGGCGTGATCAGCAAGGACAGGCGCAACCTCGAGAAGGCGCGCCGCGAGTTCCAGGCCGGCAACCTCTACCTCAACCGCAAGATCACGGGCGCGCTGGTCGGCGTCCAGCCGTTCGGCGGCTTCAAGATGTCCGGCTCGAACACGAAGGCGGGTGGCCCCGACTACCTGCGCAACTTCATGGAGATGAAGACGGTCACCGAGCGGTTCTAGCTCGGTGGACGGGCTCGTGCGCGCGCCGACCCGGTGACACGGTCGGCGCGCACCCTTCTAGGCATGCGGCGCGGGGCGTCCTGGCGCCCCGGCGTGCCCTGTCTCCCGGAGCCGCCTAACATGCCGCAGCCGAGCCTCACCCTCAGGCTCGGGTTGGGAACCGTGAACGCCACCCCGGCCTGTTGCGGCGTGAAGCCGATGCCGTCCGCCTGCAACTCGAACAGGAACTTGTCCGGCTCGCCCAGCGCCGCGCCGTCCGGGACGTAGAAGAGCAGCTCGTGGGTGAGCCCGCCGCCCTGTGGCAGGCTCGCGAACGTGAGCTGCTGGACGTCGTAAGGGTCGGCCTCCAGGATCCTGCCGTCGGCGAGCACGAGCTGGATGCCCTCGCCCGTCGGGTCGGCGCCGGCGTCCACCGGCATCAGCGTGGTGGTGGTGCCGTTACGCAGCTCCACGGTGACCCCCCAGCCCCGCCTGTCGCCCGTCAGGCGCTCCACGCCCGTCACGCGCACGCGCCAGACGCCGTTGAAGAGGTCCTGACGGAGGCAGCCCTCCACCGACTCCCGTTGATCGGCGCCGCCGGCCGCCTTCGGGGGTAGGGTCAGTGCCAGGGCGCCGCCGTCGAAGGTGGCCACCACGCCGACGTCGGTGAGGGCCTGGAGGGGCACGTACACCACGCCGTTCACGGTCACGGCCGTGAGCGACGACCGCGCGCCGTCGACCGTGACGGTGTACTCCTGGGCGAGGCTGGTGCCCGCGAGGGTGGAGAAGGTCAACGTGATGGCGATGAGGGTCCGTTTCACTGTGCACCTCCGGGGCGCGGTCGCTGACGTGGGACGCTACGCACCCGCGGCCCGCCGAGCCTGGCATGGGGCAGCCTAGGGCGGTGCGGGTTATACGCGGGTTATAGGGTGTGTCGCGCCGGCCGCGCATGGGTCATACGCCGACGCCTAAGCGCACCATCATCACGAGGTGGCAGCCCCAGCCCGCCAGCACGAACAGGTGCCAGAGCTCGTGGAAGCCGAACACGCCCGGCCACAGGCGGGGTCGCTTGAGCGCGTAGATCACCGCGCCCACGCTGTAGAACAGCCCGCCGAGACCGAGCCAGACGGTGTTCGCCGTGCCGAGCGACCTTGCCACGGGCACGATCGCGAGGACGACGAGCCAGCCCATGGCGAGGTAGAGGGCCGTGCTGAGCCAGCGCGGGGCGTTCAGCCAGAACGTCTTGAACACGAGGCCGCCGACGGCGCAGAGCCAGACGAGCGCGAACAGCCACCAGCCCAAAGTGGCGCGCTGGGGCTGCAGGGCCACCAGCGTGATGGGGGTGTAGGAGCCCGCGATGAGCAGGTAGATGGCTCCATGATCGAAGCGCCTCAACCACCGCTCGGCGCCGGGCCCGGCGCGCACGGCGTGCAGGAGGGTGCTCGCCGTGAACAGCAGCACGGAGGTCGCGCCGAAGACCAGGAACGCCGCCACCGCCATGGCGTCGCCCCGCGCCAGGACCGCCAGCGCTACCGTGGCCCCGACGGCCAGGACGGCGCCGGCCAGGTGGGTGAGGGCGTTGACGGGCTCCTTGAAGGCCCGGACGAGCGCCCTGCTCCAGGCGGCGTTCACACCGGCTCCTTCTCCAAGCCGAGAGTCCGGGTGCCGTCGTCGTACTCGACGAGCTCGGCGTAGCGGCTCCAGGTGATCGCCGTGCGCAACGTCTCCTCGGCAGCGTGCGGGGCGAGCCCCTGCTCCAGCTCAGTCAGCAGCTTCCCGTAAGGGGCGCGATGCTCGGGAGCCGCCTCCAGGACCTCGAGGAGGTGGGCGACCAGGGGCACGCGGCCGACGAGGGCCTCCGCGAACAGGGCCTTGCGGTCGTCCCCATCGGCTTCCTCGAACCGCCTCCCGGCGCCGGTGATGATCATGTCGCCCCCTTCCAAGCGCACGAACCCTAGCAGCTGCAGAGCCTCCGCCGCCGGGAAGAGGTCGTCGACCTCCATGCGCAGCGCGTGCGCGAACACCGGCAGGTCGGCATGGCCCGAGTACGGGCGCTCGACCAGCGCCTCGATGAGGCCGGCCATCAGGCCGGGCGAGGCGTGCGGAAGGTGCCGGAAGAGCTCCTGGACACCGGCGGGTGGCGTAGCCGCACGCGGCACGGTGAGCCCGGCGAGCTCGGAGTAGAGGCGTTCGACGAGCCTCCCGAAGCGCGGGTCGGTCTTGTCGCGGGGGTGGGGCAGGTCGACGGCGACCTCCGCCGCCACCCGGCCGGGCCGGCTGGCGAAGACCAGGACGCGGTCGCACATGAGGACGGCCTCCTCGATGTTGTGGGTGACGAGGACGATGACGGAGGTGGGCAGGCGGCCCGTCGACCAGAGCTCGAGGAGCTCCCCGCGTAGCGCCTCGGCCGTGAGCACGTCGAGGGCGGAGAACGGCTCGTCCATCAGCAGGACCTCAGGGTGGACGACGAGGGCCCGCGCGATCCCCACGCGCTGGCGCATGCCGCCGGAGAGCTCGCGGGGGAAGGCCTGCTCGAAGCCGTCGAGGCCGATGAGGTCGATGGCTTCCATGGCGCGCGCCCGCGTCTCTTCCCTGCTCGCGCCGAGCGCCTGGAGGCCCAGCTCCACGTTCCCGAGCACGGTGAGCCACGGGAGGAGGGCGAAGCTCTGGAAGACCATCGCCACGCCGGGCGGCGGTCCCACCACGGCTTCGCCCCGGTACGCGACGGAGCCCGCGGTGGCCTGCGTCAGGCCCGCTATGACCCTGAGGAGCGTGCTCTTGCCGGAGCCGGACCGGCCGACTATGCCGACGATCTCTCCCCGGCGCAACGTGAGCGAGACGCCCTCCAGGACCACGAGCGGCTGCGCGCCCGGGCGAGCGAAGGTCTTGCCGACCCCCGCGAGCCGTACGATCTCCATGTCGGCCATCTCCATGCCCTCACTCTAGGCGGAAGCGCCTGGCGACATGCCGTCGCAGCGGCTCCCAGACCGCGCGGTTGATGAGTACGACGTAGAGGCTCATCACGGCGATGCCGAGCACGATGCGCGCGCCGTCGCCGTCCGTCGTGGCCTTCACGATGTAGGCCCCGAGTCCGGCCGCCTCGATGGTCTCGTCGCCCCAGTGGACGAGCTCGGCCACGATGCTGGCGTTCCAGGCGCCGCCGGAGGCCGTGACGACGCCGGTCAGGAAGGTCGAGGCGACCGCCGGCAGGGCGACCTTGCGCCACCAGAGCCAGCCCCGCACGTGGAAGCCGGCGGAGACGTCGCGTAGCTCGCTCGGTATGCCGGCTGCGCCGGCCGCGACGTTGAAGAGGATGTACCACTGCGTCCCCAAGATCATCAGCGGGCTGAGCCAGACGTTGGGGTCCAGCCCGTACCTGACGATGGCCCAGACGGCGAGCGGGAACAGGAGGTTGGCGGGGAACGCCGCGAGGACCTGCGCGGCGGGCTGCACGAGCGCGCGCAGGCGCGGGCGCAGGCCGACGTGGACGGCGATCGGCACCCATACCAGGCTCGCGACGCCCACCAGCACGAACACGCGCAGCGCCGTGTAGGAGCCGAGCACCACCACGCGCCACGCCTCGGCGGCGGACACGGCGTCGCCGAGGTAGCGCCACGCCAACACCAGGCACGTGAGCGCGGCGCCGCCGGCCACGCAGCCGAAGACCGCGTCCAGGCGGCGCTCCCTCGCCGGGTCGCTCGGAAGCGCCGGGCGCGGTGGCGCCGTCGGTCTCCGGCGCGGCGTCGACGCCGCCAGGCGCGCGACCACGCCGCGCACCAGGCGCGAGCGCGTCAGCGCCCGGTAGACGACGGAGGCCTCCTCCTCGCCCCCGCCGTAGCCGGTGTCGTACCGGAAGCGCGCGGACCACGCCACGAGGGGGCGGAAGAGGAGCACGTCGTACGCGAGGATCACGCATGCCATGGTCAGGATCGCCCAGCCGACGGCGGCGAGGTCGCGGGCCGCGAGCGCCGAGGCGATGTAGGTGCCGACGCCGGGTAGGTCGATCGTCGTGTTGCCGACCGCGATCGACTCCGCGGCGACGACGAAGAACCAGGCGCCGGACATCGACACCATGGCGTTCCACACGAGCGGCGGCAGCGCGTAAGGCAGCTCGATGCGCCAGAACCGGGCCGAGGCGCCGAGCATGAACGAGCGCCCGACCTCCTCCAACTCCTTAGGGACGCTCAGCAGCGACGCGTAGAGGCTGAAGGTCATGTTCCAGGCCTGGCTCGTGAAGATGGCGAACAGCGCCACGAGCTCGGCGCCGAACACGCGACCGGGCGTGAGGTTCAAGAAGAACAGGGTGGCGACGGACACGAAGCCTAGAACGGGCACGGACTGCAGGACGTCGAGAAGCGGGATGAGGAAGGCGCCCGCCCGGCGGTTCTTGGCGGCTAGGGTCGCGTAGCCAAGGGTGAACAGGAACGACGCGCCGAGGGCGATGACCATGCGCAGGCTCGTACGCGCCGCGTACCACGGCAGCGAGCGGGGATCGAGGGAGCGCGCGCCGGCCTCGGCCGCGCCAAGCTCCGCGAACGCTCCTCTACCGCCGAGCGCCACCAGCGCGAGGACGGCCAGCAGGACGCAGAAGGCCACGGCGTCCCAGACGCTCAGCCTCCCCCGCCCGACGGCGACGGAGACCGGCAGAACGGTCAGGCTGGGGCCTGAAGGGGTGCCTCGGCGCCGATCCATCGTCTCTATCCATCAGGGTCGAGTCGCTCCCTCCGGCGGTGCCGGGACGCCCTGACCACGTCGGCCGGGGCGGGCGCTTCATGGCGTCGGCTTGCGCCTCGGAAGCAGGTACCGCGCTCCCGTCCATAACAGGATAAGCCCGAAGATGATCTGAAGCGGCCGCTCGGGCGTGAGGAGCGCGAGCTTGCCGCCGCCGAACGCGCCGATGGCGACCCCGATGATGAGGCCCACCGCGAGCTTCGGGTCCAGGCGCCCGGCCCGGGCATGCACCAGGGTACCGGCGATGCCCGCCGGGATCATGACCGCCAGGCTGGTGCCTTGCGCGATGTGCTGCGGCAGGCCGAACGCGAACACGAGCAGCGGCACGACGAAAGCGCCGCCCCCGATGCCTAGCAGGCCCGTCAGGGTGCCGGACATGAGGCCGAGGAGGAGCGCGGAAGGGATCCGCCAGGCGCCCCCGATGCCCGTGCCGGAGACCTCGAGCCCGGAGATGAGCAAGACGGCGGCGGCGACGAGCAGACCACCGAAGATCTTCTTCAGCAGACCGGCGGGGACCTTCGCCGAGTAGGCCGCGGCGATGATCGAGGTGACCACGGCCGCCACGCCGACGGTGACGGCGATGCCCCAGTCCAGCTTGCCATCGCCCGCGTAGGCCCAAGCCCCGACGAGCCCGGTGAACACGACCGCTATTAGGCTCGTGGCGTGCGCCTTGTGCTGGCTTATCTTCGCCCAGCCGGTCATGAGCGGGATCATGACGACGGCTCCCCCGAGGCCGACCATGCTCCCGAAGAACCCGCCTGCCAGACCGATGATGAGAGCGTGCCATGAGAGAGACATCACGCGAAACCTTACACCCAAAGGGGTGGGAGCGCGGCGGGAGCGGCTCGGCGAGCCGGAACGCGACCGCCGCTCGTGCCGCAGCCTCCCCACGCTAGGCCCGGCTCGCGCTACCATCCTCGATGACATGTGCGGGCGCATGGGAAAGATCGACAAGGACGTACAGGCGCTGATAGACGAGCTTGGCCCGGACGGCTACTACCGCCGCATACTGACCGCCATGCAGCAGGGCGGGCTCGGCTTCAACCTCGCGCCTACCGAGCAGATCGCATTCGTAGCGCAACCGCACGGCGTGGAGACGACGCTCGTCGGCCGCTGGGGCTTGGAGCCCGGTTGGGTGCGCGACCCCGCGCAAGTCAAGAGCACCCTTTTCAACGCCAGAGCGGAATCCGCGGCTGAGAAGCCGTCCTTCCGCGACGCGCTGCGGCGTTCCAGGTGCGTCGTCCCGGTCAGCGGCTTCTACGAATGGCAGCCGATCGAAGGCGCCAAGCGCAAGCAGCCTTACTGGATCGCGCGGCAAGACGGCCGACCCCTCATCATCGCGGGCTTGTACGCCCTGCACGAATGGGGAGCTTCGTTCACCCTCCTGACGACCAGCCCCAACGCCCTGATGGCGCCGATCCACGACCGCATGCCGGTCATCCTCGACCCGGCGGACGTCGACAGGTGGCTCGACCCCGAGTTGACCGACCCCGCCGCCGTCCAGGACCTGTTGCGGCCGTGCCCGGACGAGTGGCTCACGGCCAGGGCGTTGACCAGGCCCGTGGGCGACTGGGAGCCGGAGTGAGTGACCGCCCGAGATCCATGTGCGCATGGTGTGGCGAAAGGACGTAACCGGTCGACGCAAATCCCAACCGTTAGTGGAGGCGGACTTCACGGGAAGGATGGCCTATAAGCGACCGGACCGCGGTCACGCCGGGGCCGAGTACCGAGGGATCAGAAGATAGAACCACCAGTCGTCGGTTCCCACGCGAGACGCAGCAGGACTGACGAGGGAAGCGGGTTCGCTCCAAGCTTCCGACGAACTTGTGGGTACAACTGGGGGTACAGAGCCGCCGAAGTGATCATGGTAAGAAGAAGCCCGTTCAGAACCATCGTCCTGAACGGGCTTTCTCGTGGAGCCAATGGTCGGATTTGAACCGACGACCTGCCGATTACGAATCGGCTGCTCTACCGCTGAGCTACATTGGCGCGCCTGGGGCCCTACCACAGCCGCTTCAAGCGCGGAGCGCCGCTCGCCTGTGAGTGGGTTGACGGCGCCCGCGGTCCGTGGTGGCCAGGGGCAGAATCGAACTGCCGACACTGCGATTTTCAGTCGCATGCTCTACCGACTGAGCTACCTGGCCTTGCCCCTCCGGCAGCGGGGAGCGCGCCCCAAGATTCGAGTACGCGCTCGCCCGGCTGGCCTTCGGTCGGTGGCGGAGCCGACGGGATTTGAACCCGCGACCTTCTGCGTGACAGGCAGATATGCTAACCGCTACACTACGGCTCCGCGCTGCGCCTGGTTGCCGTTCCCGTCGGTATTACCGGCCACCAAGGCGAAAGCAAGGATACCTGGCGGGCTCGCGGCGTGTCAATCGCGCGCTCGCGTTTCCGGCGCATCCTGCTCCCCCGGCTCCGGTTCGGGTGTGTCTTCAGCGGCACGGGCTCTGCCAGGCCACCCGCCACCGTTAGTGGGCTCTGAGCTGCCGGGGTCGCCACTTCGCCTCGTACTAGGCCGCGTGTCTAGACGGTCATATGGCCGCGGCGCGTCCATCCCTCGCGCCTGGACCGACGCCGAGCCTCGCCAGCGCCCGACCGATCGCCTTCGGCCCGTACCCGAGCTCCTCGTGCTGCGCCACCGGATCGCCGTGCGGCACGGTCGTGTCCTGGACGCCGAGGCGCACGAGCCGCGTCGCCACGCCGGCGTCGGCGAGGGCCTCCAGGACGGCGCTGCCCAGGCCGCCGACCACCGTGTGGTCCTCGACGGTCACGATGGCTTTCGCGGGGCGCACCAGCCGCAGCAGGAGCTCCGTGTCGAGCGGCTTGACGAAGCGGGCGTTCACGACCGCAACGCGGGGGTCGTCGGCCGCGGCCGCGAGGGCGTAGTCGACGGTGGGGCCGATGCCGAGCACGACCACGTCTGTGCCGTCCTTGACGACCTCCCAGCTCCCCCACCGGACCTCCGGCCACTCAGCGAAGGGCGTGTCCGCAGCCGGCGCCACGCTCCCCCTCGGCCACCGGATGGCCTTGGGGCCGCCGAGGCGGTGCGCGGCCTTCAGCATCCCACGCAGCTCGGTGGCATCGCGCGGCATGCCGATGCCGACGTGAGGCACCGTGCGTAAGTAGGCGAGGTCGTAGATGCCCTGGTGCGTGGCGCCGTCGCCGCCGACGAGGCCGGCACGGTCGATGGCGAAGATGACGTCCAGCTCGTCGAGGGCCACGTCGTGCACGACCTGGTCGAAGGCCCGTTGCAGGAACGTGGAGTAGATGGCGACGATCGGCTTCTCACCGCGCAGCGCGAGCCCGGCGCCCACGGTGACGGCGACGTCCTCGGCTATCCCGACGTCGAGGTAGCGGTCGGCGTGCGTCTTGCTGTACTCGACGAGCCCGCTGCCCTCGCGCATGGCCGGGGTGATGACCCACACGCGGTCGTCGGCTTGCGCCATGGCGGCGGCCGCGTCGCCGAACGCGCTCGACCACGTGTGGCTCTTGCCCTTAGCGACGGGGTGCTTGGGGTCGAAGGTGGAGGCGCCGTGCCACGTGATCGGGTCGGACTCGGCCACCTCGTAGCCCTTGCCCTTGCGGGTGACGATGTGGAGCATCGTCGGGCCGTCCAGCTCGCGGATCTTGGCGAGGTAGTAGAGCAGCTGCGGGATGTCGTGCCCGTCGATCGGCCCGACGTAGCGCAGGCCCATGGCGTGGAACGGGTTGTTGCTGGCGGGGTCGAAGAAGCGGCGCGCGGCCTTCTTGGCGCGGCTGCTCAGGTCGCCGAGCGGCTCCCAGACGCGCGTGAGGCCCGCCTTGGCGCGGTCCTCCGCCCGCTGGAACCACGGCTGCACCTGCAACGTGCGCATGTAGTGGTTGATGGCGCCCACGTTCTCGCTGATCGACATCTCGTTGTCGTTGAGCACGATGAGCATGCGCGGCTTGAGGTGGCCGATCTGGTTGAGCGCGGCGAGGGCCATGCCGCCCGTCAGGGCGCCGTCGCCGATGACGGCGGCGACCTCGTAGTCGTCGCCGCGGGCGTCGCGGGCGAGCGCCATGCCGAGCGCCGCCGCGAGGCTCGTCGAGGCGTGCCCGACGGTGAGGGCGTCGTGCTCGGACTCGCCGATGGATGTGAAGCCGGCGAGGCCGCCGCCCGTGCGGATCGTCTCGATCCGGTCCTTCCTGCCCGTCAGGATCTTGTGGCCGTAGGTCTGATGGCCGACGTCCCACACGACGCGGTCGCGGCGCGTGTCGAACAGGTAGTGCAGCGCGACGGTCAGCTCGACGGCGCCGAGGCTCGAGGCCAGGTGACCCCCGGCGACGGAGCAGACGCGGATGACCTCGGAGCGGAGCTCTTCGGCCAACTCCGGCAACTGGGTGGGCTCGAGTCGCTTCAGGTCTTCCGGCTGGTCGACGCGCTCCAGGAGCCCGGTGGGCGGAGGCTTGGCCGGGGGGGTGTTGGCGGGGTCGGAACTCATGGCGCCTTCCGGCTCACGGCTCCTGAGGGGCCAGGGCGGACACGTTCGTGCCGACCAGCACTTGGTTGGACCGTAGGCGCACGTCGCCGAGGTACGGCGAGAACCACGACTGTTGCGTCAGCTCTTCGGTGACGGCGCCGTTCTCGTCGATGGTGCGGCTGATGAAGTCGATGACGTACACCTCCAGCTCGCCGGCCGGCACCGTCACCTTGCGCTTGTCGACGACCATGTAGGTGTAGTCGACGGCTAGGGTGAGGTCCTGCTTGCCGGCGTCTGCGCTGATGTGGACGGTCGTCTTGCCCGTCCAGAGACCGCCGACGCGGAGCTCGGCCTGCGAGGGGTACTCCCTCAGCGGTGGGTCGAACGTGTAGGTCGTGCCCAGGCGTTCCTGGCGCTTGAGCCACACGCCGTCCGCCCGGACCTGGCGGTAGCTCGTCTCGTCGAGGCCGCGGCCCCGCGCGTGCCAGGCCACCCAGACCTCGCCGTCGACGACCGTCGGACCGACGATCTGCACCGAGGTGCGGGGGTCCGTGAGGCGGGCGCCGTTGGGCAGGTACTCCCAAGTCGCGCCCGTCTGGTTCGGGTAGAAGGAGATGGGCTCCGTGAGCTGCTCCACGCCTACGCGCGGGGCGTCCCCGCTCGGCGCGCAGGCGGCGAGGAGGAGCGCCACGAGCCCTAGGAGGGTGGCGGCGCGGGCGACCTGAACGGGTTGACGACCGGGCCTGGGCGCGTCAGGGCTGGCCGTGAGCCGGGGGGCGCTATGCATAACGCGAGTCTACCGTGCCGTCGGTCCGCCGGAGCGCTCGTGCGCATTAGCACAAGCGGATCGGTAGTGCGTTGCGTCACAAGCAGGCGCGGACGCGACGAGCTACCGCCCGGCGCGCGGGGCGGCCGTATGGGAGTCACGCGCCGATGTCCGTGCGGTACTGCGCCCCCGGGAAGGAGATCCGCTCGACGGCGGCGTAGGCGGACGCTCGCGCCTCGGCGGCGGTGGCGCCGAGGCCGACCACGTTCAGCGCCCGCCCGCCCGACGTGACGTACTCGCCCGGCCCACCAGCGGGCGCGAGGCCGCCGGCGAACACCATGACGCCCTCCCCGAGGTCTTGCGGCACGCTCACCGGCACGCCCGCCACGGGCGCGGCCGGGTAGCCGGGCGCCGCCATGACCACGCAGGCGGCGTGGGCGGCTCGCCACGCGATGCTCATGGTCGCCAGCTCTCCCCTGGCCACCGCCCGGAACAGCTCCGGCGCGTTCGAGGCGAGCAGCGGGAGCACGGCCTGCGCCTCCGGGTCGCCGAAGCGGACGTTGAACTCCAGGACCTTCGGGCCGTCCGGGGTGAGCATCAGGCCGATGTACAGGACGCCGCGGTAGAAGAGCCCCTCGGCGGCGAGGCCCGCGACGACCGGCTTGACGACGGTCTCCTCGATCGTGGCGAGCAGCGCGGGGTCGGCCAGCGCGACGGGGGCCACCACGCCCATGCCGCCGGTCATCTCGCCCGCCTCGCCGTCGCGCAGGCGCTTGTGGTCGCGCGCGGTGGGCAGCAGGCGGTACGTGGCGCCGTCCGTGAGGAGCATGAGGGTCAGCTCGCGACCGCTCAGGCACTCCTCGACGACGACCTCGCGGCGCGCGCCGCTTCGCGTGTCGGCCGCGCCGGCACCGCCCGAGAACACGGCGCGCACGGCCGCCTCGGCCTCCTCCAGCGTGCCGGCGACGGTGACACCCTTGCCGGCAGCCAACCCCGAGTCCTTCACGACGATGGGGGCGGTAGCGGTCCTGAGATAGGCAAGGGCGTCGTTAGCATTATCAAATGTAGAGTACCATGCGGTCGGCACTCCCCACCGCGACATAAACGCCTTGGCCACCACCTTGGAACCCTCGAGCGCAGCCGCCTCGCGCGACGGCCCGAAGACGTCGAGACCCCTGCTGCGCAACACGTCGGCGAGCCCGGCGACGAGCGGAGCCTCCGGCCCGATGACGACCAGGTTGGGCTCGCGCGCAGCGATGCGCTCGGCCAGGGCCTCCACGTCGGGGTCTGCGCCCACCAGCGCCACGTCTGCCCCGCCCGCGCGAAGCACCCAATCCAAGGCGTGCTCCCGGCCGCCGCTACCTACGACTACGACCCTCATCCGTTCTCTCCACGATCGTCATGACGCCAGGCGCCAGTGAGCAGCAGGCGGAGGGCCGCCGGGTACGCCTCGTGCTCCGCGGCGAGGACGCGCTCGGCCAGGGTGTCGGCATCGTCGCCGGGCAACACGGGCACCTTGCGTTGCAGTATCACCGGACCGGAGTCCACCCCAGCGTCTACAAGGTGCACGGTGCAGCCGGACTCCTTCACGCCGGCCGCTATGGCCTGCCCGTGGGCGTCTAGCCCCGGGAAGGCGGGGAGCAGGCTCGGGTGGACGTTCACGAGCCGTCCCGCCCAGCGCTCCGTGAAGCCGGCCGACAGCAGCCGCATGAAGCCCGCGAGGCAGACGAGGTCAACCCCACGGTCGGCGAGCAGGCCGTTCGCCGCTGCCTCGAAGGCGGCGCGGTTCGGCCAGGGCGCGTGTACGGCTTCCACCCCCGCGGCGCGCGCGCGTTCCAGCGCCAAGGCGTCGGGCCGGTTGCTGACGACCAGCACGACGGAGGCGAGCTCGTGGCCGGCCGGGAACGCGTGCAGGAGCGACTGGAGGTTGGTCCCGCGCCCCGAGGCGAACACGGCCAGGCGTGCGGGGCGCCCGAGCGGGAAACGAGTGGGCGCGCCGGACGCGGCGGCTGCCCGCTCGGGGACGGCTAGCGACCGAGGCAGGGGGCCCGGGGACGCGGCCCCCGGATCGTTCGACGACGCCTCCATGACCGCGCTCATGCGAGCGTCAGCCGCTCAGGGTGCAGCTTGGTGAAGTAGCGCTTGAGGCCGGACACGGTCATGGCGGCGTCCGACGTGATCTTGTAGCGGAGCCGGATGCCGGGCAGGACGCCGGCCGCGGCCAGCTCCGCGTCCTCGAGGCGTTGCACGCGGGCAACGAGCGCGGCGTCGTCTTCGCCGGCGTTCATGCCCGTCAGGACGGCCTCGCTCCACTCCCGGTTGCGCTCGACGACCGACCGTAGGTGGGCCGCGGCCGCATGGCGTCCGTCCACCTGCCCGAAGTGGGTGAGCACGAGCCGCTCGGGCGCGGCCGCCACCATGCGCTCGACGCTGCCTCGCCACGCCTCGAGGTCGAGGTCGGGCGGCGGCAGGGCCGGACGCAGCAGGTCGGTCCCGCCGAGGCGCACGCCGGCGCTGTCGCCGGTGAAGAGCGTGCCGTCGTCCAGGAGGTAGCTGACGTGGTGGGAGGCGTGGCCCGGCGTCGCGATGACGCGCACGCTCAGGCCGCCGATGTCGAGCCGCTCGCCCCCGGCGACGGCCAGCACGCGCTCCGAAGGCACCGGGAGCATGACGCCCCAGAGCTTGGTGAGGGCGTCGCCGTACACGCGCAGAGCGCTCGCCATGAGGCGGCTCGGGTCGATCATGTGCGGCGCCCCGGCCTCGTGCACCACGAGCTTCGCGTCCGCGCCCTCGAGGAGGGCGCCGGCGGCCGCCGCGTGGTCGAGGTGGATGTGGGTGAGCAGGACGTAGCGTAGGTCGCTAGGCCCCAAGCCCGCCTCGTGCAGGCCGGCGCTGACGGCGGCGCGGGTGCTGCCCGGCCCGCTCTCGACGAGCGCGAAGCCGCCGCTCGGGAGTGGGAGGGCGAACACGGCGATGGTGCCCGGGTTGCCCAGGTGGCCCGTGTCGATCTGCAGCACGCCGCCGCCCAAGTCGCGCACCCGCGGGTAGTCGGGTGGCACCGCGTCATCGGGCACGTTGTCGACGGCCTTCCTGCCGGTCGCGGCGTCCAGCCCCTGCGGCAGGGTCATGCGCTCGGCGGTGGGAGCACCTCGGCCGCGACCTGGTTGGTCAACGTGCCGACGCCTTCCACGCTCACCTCGACCGAGTCCCCTACCTTGAGCTTGCCGACGCCCTCGGGCGTGCCCGTGAGCACGACGTCACCGGGGCGCAGCGTCATGAACCGACTGATGTAGGCCAGCACCTGAGCGACCGGGAAGATCATGTCCGACGTCCTGCCGTCCTGCCGGACCTCGCCGTTGACGCGCGTGGTGATCCGCAGGTCGGCGGGGTCAAGGTCCGTCTCGAGCCACGGCCCCACCGGGCAGAAGCCGTCGGCCGACTTGGCCCTCACCCACTGGAGGTCGGCGCGTTGCTTGTCGCGCGCCGTCACGTCGAGGGCGCACGTGTAGCCGAGGACGTGGTCGAGCGCCTCCTCGACCACGACGTTGCGCAGTTCCCTGGCGATGACGACGGCCAGTTCGCCCTCGTACTGCAGGTCGTCGGTCCAGGCCGGGTAAGGCACGTCGTCGCCAGCGCCGCTCAGGGTGTTCAGGCCCTTGAGGAACAGCCCCGGCTCGGTCGGCAGCCCGGCCTTGTCGTTGCCGAGCTCGCGGATGTGATCGGCGTAGTTCCTGCCCACGCACACGATGACGTTCGGCTCGCACGGGGGCAGCAACGACACGTCGCTCAGCGGCACGCGGTGCCCGCTCGGCGAGCCGAGCATGTGCGTCAACTGGTGGATCATCCCGCCTTCGAGCTCGCCCCAATGGACCCCGTCGAAGCTCCGGTAACGAACGCGTTGCATCTTTGTCCTCGCCTCCTAGACCTGACTGCTCTCGCTAGCCGCTCTTGCCGCCGGTCGCGGCGGCGGCGCTCAGCATGTCCGTCGTGTCTTCCCACTCCGCCATGTGCTGGAGGAGCCGCGCTTCCAGGATGGCATGCTCGGCACCCAGAGCGGCGAGGAGCTCCGCGGTGGACGGCGGAGGCCCGGCCGTACGCCAGTCGCCGACGCCGAGCGCCGCCAGGTCGGAGGCCGTGAGGGTCATCGGCGAGCCGAGCAGGCGCGTCACGTCCGCGAGCAGCTCCTCCACCTCGGCGATCTCGCCCTCCAGCGCCGCCAGCCGCCTCTCCAACTGCCACCGGGAAGGGGTCGGCGAGCGCGCCTGCCAGCCGCCGGCTCCGCGGCGGTAGCCGGCGGCGGCGCCGTCCTCCCCACGGTCGTCGGCTACGGCTCCCGAGCCTGCCCCGCGCGTGCCGCCCCGCGCGCCCTCGCTGGACGCGACGATCGCGCCCGGGTGCGCCTCCCCGCGCTTGCGCACGTAGTAGTGCCAGTCGCCGGCGTAGTCGGTGAAACGCCCGTCCCTTACCTCCCAGACGCGTGTGGCTAGCTTGGAGAGGAAGCGCCTGTCGTGCGACACGAGGATGAGCGTGCCCTCGTACGCGTCGAGCGCGGCCTCGAGCGCTTCTATCATCTCGACGTCCAGGTGGTTGGTCGGCTCGTCGAGGACGAGCAGGTTGCGGCGCGCCAGGGTCAGGTCGAGGAGCGCGAGGCGCGCCCGCTCGCCGCCCGAGAGGTCGTTGACGCGCTTGAACTGCGCCTCGTACGGGAACAGGAAGCGCCCGAGTGCGTTGTGGGCGTCGGCGTCGCCCATGCGCTTGAGGAGCTCCTCGAAGAGGGTGGCGTCGCCGTCGACCCCCTTCAGGCCCTGGTCGTAGTACCCCACCCTCACCCGCACGCCCGTGCGGACGACCCCGAGGGGGTGGTCGGACGCGTGCTCGCCGAGCAGCAGCCGCAGGAGGGTGGTCTTCCCCGCCCCGTTGGGCCCGACGAGCGCGATGCGCTCGCCCTGCCGCACCTCGAGGGTCAGGTCGTCCAGGAGCTTGCGCCCGCCGAAGCTCTTGCTCAGGTGCTCTGCGGTCATGACGATCGAGGCGCTCGCCTCGCAGTCGAACGTGAAGCGCGTCGTGCGCTCCTTGCCCCTCACCTCGTCGATCATCCCGACCTCGTACCGGTCGGCCCTGCGCTCCATGGCCTTGGCGCGCCGGTGGAGCTTCTCGCTCTGGCCGGCCCAACGCTTCATCTGCTCGGCGGCCGCGTCGAGGCGCGCCAGCTCGCGCTCCTGGTTGGCGCGCGTCTGGGCCTGGATGCGCTCGGCCTCGGCCCTGGCCGCGCGGAACGCGGTCGGGTTGCCGGCGCCGACGCGGAGCTCGCCCCGGCTCACCTCCGCCGTGCGGTCGCAGGCGCCGTCGAGGAACGCCCGGTCGTGCGAGACGATGAGCGCCGCGCCCGGGTAACGCGCCAGGTGGCCTTCGAGCCAGGCGCGCATCTCGATGTCGAGGTGGTTGGTCGGCTCGTCGAGGAGCAGCACGTCGGGCTGGGCCATGAGCAGCCGCGCGAGGCCCAGCCGCGTGCGTTCGCCGCCGGAGAGGCTGGCGACGAGCTCGTGGTGGCGCTCCTTGAACCCTAGTGCGCTGAGCACGGCGTCGCGTCGCGCCCGGCGCGCGTAGCCGCCCCGCCGCTCGAAGGTCGCGTGGACGACCTCCCACCGGTGGTAGCGCTCGGGATCGTCGAGGCCGGCGGTCTCGAGGGCCTCGAGCCGCCTCTCCAGCTCGTCCAGCTCCGCGAACGCGCGCTCGCTGATGCCGACGACGGTCTCTCCGGGCTCGAAGCGCGGGTCCTGCTCCAACATGGCGATGACCGTGCCCTCGGCCCGGTAGACGCCGCCGGCGTCTGGCGCCTCGGCGGCCATGAGCAGGCGCAGCAGCGTACTCTTGCCGGCCCCGTTGCGGCCGATGAGCGCCGTGCGGTCGCCGTCCCTCAGCTCCAGCGTGGCGGCATCGAGCACGACCTGCTCGCCGTACGCCTTGTCGACTGAATGAAGGGCGGCCAAGAGCATCACGGTAGTCTACCGTTGCCGCTCCTGGCCGCTAAGTCTCTGACGCGCCCCGATGGCGGAACACGGCCGGTCCGGGCCCTCGCCCAAGCGCCGCGGTGGGTCCGCCGCACGGCGACGGGCCGGCCCGTGGAGGCGCCGACCCGTCGGTCCCGCTAGCGCGCCGCCGCGGCGCTCACGAGAACCGGATGTTCTTCTCGTTCTCCATGTCGAAGGCGTGCAGCGAGTCGAGGCGCGCGAGCAGCTCGACCGAGTCGCCGGGCTTGACGTTGGCGTGGGCGTCGACGCGTGCGACGACGCTCTGGTCGCCGCCCACTGAAGCGATGATGTGGGTCTCGGCGCCAAGGGGCTCGACCACGTCGACGGTGGCGCGGATGATGTTGTCGCCCTCGGGGATGTCCGTGAAGCCCTTGAGGTCGATGGCCTCGGGCCGGATCCCGACGTAGACCTTCTTGCCGTTGTACGGGGCCAGCTTGGCGGCGAGCTCGCCGTTGGGCTTGAGGTCGAACTGCGGGCTCTTGAGGCGGCCGTCCTGGAC
The DNA here is from genome assembly GCA_023954415.1 of Trueperaceae bacterium. NCBI lineage: Bacteria > Thermotogati > Deinococcota > Deinococci > Trueperales > Trueperaceae > Trueperaceae bacterium. The sequence continues at coordinate 60,423 of JAMLIB010000006.1, read as the reverse complement.
GGTGCCGACCATGAAGTTCATGGCCGGCGAGCCGATGAACCCGGCGACGAACTTGTTGACGGGGCGGTCGTACAGGTGGATGGGGCTGTCGACCTGCTGGATGTAGCCGTCCTTCATGACGACGATGCGCGTGCCCATCGTCATGGCCTCCACCTGGTCGTGGGTGACGTACACGGTCGTGACGCCGAGGCGCTGGTGGAGCTTCGTGATGCTGGCGCGCATCTCGACGCGCAGCTTGGCGTCGAGGTTCGAGAGCGGCTCGTCCATGAGGAAGACCTTGGGCTCGCGCACGATGGCGCGGCCGAGGGCCACGCGCTGGCGCTGGCCGCCGGAGAGCTCGCGGGGCCGGCGCTCGAGGAGGTGCTCGATCTGCAGGATGCCCGCGGCCTCCCTGACGCGCTTGTCGATCTCGGGCTTGGGGGTGTGCCTGAGCCGCAGGCCGAACGACATGTTCTGGTACACGTTCATGTGCGGGTACAGGGCGTAGTTCTGGAACACCATGGCGATGTCGCGGTCCTTGGGCGGGACGTCGTTGACGATGCGGTCGCCGATGCGACACGTGCCCTCGGAGATCTCCTCCAGGCCCGCGATCATGCGCAGGGTGGTCGTCTTGCCGCAACCGGACGGCCCGACGAAGACCATGAACTCCTCGTCCGCGATGTGCAGGTTGAAGTCCGAGACGGCGGTGACGTTGCCGAACCTCTTGTAGACGTGCTCCAGGACTACCTCGGCCATGTGGCCCTCCCAACGTATGGTCGTTCTTGCGGCGAGCGTAGCATCCGTCCGCGCGGCGAAGGTTGCGCTTGGACCCGAATACGGTCTAGATTCGTACCATGCGCCTAACGGATCGTGTTCGCTCCATCAGCTACCTCAAGGCTCACGCGGCGGAGCTGCTGCGCGAGCTCGTCGACGACCAGGAGCCGCTTGTCATCACGCAGAACGGCGAGGCGAAGGCCGTTATCCTCGACATCGCGAGCTACGACCAGCTCCATGAGACCGCCGCCCTCCTCAAGCTGCTGTCGTTGGCGGACAGGCAGGCCGAGGAAGGGATGCTCGAGTCGGCGGCCGACGCCATCGCCGCCTACCGGTTGGACGGGTGATGGTCTCGACGCTCCAGGCGGCTCTCGAGAGGGTCGGACGATGAGGCCCGTGATGCTCACCGACGGCGCGGCCCGCGACCTCGACGAGTGGTACGCGGCAGCCTACGCCCGCGGAGGCGCGACCGAGGCGACCCGAATACTGGACCGAATAGAGGTCGTCATGCGGACGTTGGCGGAGGGCACCACGCGCGAGGAGACGGTGCCGGAGCTCCGGCAACTGGGCCGGCGCGCCGAGCGCCAAGTCGTGACGGACGAGGGGCTGCGCGTCGTCTTCAGGCCGAGCGCGGAGCGGGTGCTGGTCGTCCTGCTGGCGCCCGTGCGACGCTCGTTCCAGGCGCTGCTCGAACGGCGGCTGCTGGACGGTTGAGGGGAGGCCCGGGCCCTCGCGCACCGGCCATGCCGGACGCGCGGCCCATGGCGAAGCCCGCGGCCTCGTGTCGGGCCGCGGGCTTCGCTGTCTGGTGGAGGCGGCGGGAGTCGAACCCGCGTCCGGAACCCCCTCAGGTGGGCGTCTACGCGTGTAGCCGAGGATCGGTTGTCGGCGCTGGGCTGGCTCTTCGGCCGGCGCTGCTCAGCGCTTAGACGTCATAAGTCTCGCCTTCGGGCCAACGTCCGAACCCTAGGGCCAGCCCACTTCAGGACGTTCGGTCCGGCGAGCCATGGGCGGGGCTTCCGGGGAACGCTAACTGCGATTAAGCAGCCAGAGCGTAGTTATTGTTGCCAGTTAATGGCGTGGCAGCTTGTTGACGCGGCCAGCTGCCTCCGCGACGCGCAACCTCACCCTTGGACGAGCCCCGTCGAAACCGTGTCGCCCCCGGGCGGTAAGCAAAGCGCGCTACGCTCGCGCTTGACGGGATTGTAGCAGACCGGGAGCACCACGCCCGTCGCGCGCGCTGCGTGGCTGAAGCTAACCGAACAAAGCTCGGATGCTCGCCATGGGTAGGTAAAGGCGCCGAGGGTCGTCCGCGAACGGTAGGAACCCGTACCTCCGGTAGAACGCGACCGCCGGATCGTCATCGTCATGCGGCAGGAGCACGTACGTGATCGCGAGGCGGCGTTTCAGGTCCTGTCCGGCCTGCCTCTTCAGGTACGCGTCGAGCGACGCCTCGCCACAGGAGAACGCCGCCCGATCGTGAACGTTCGTATCGAGGAGCGCCACCCTGAAACGGGGCCGGGCACGTGGCATACGGCGCTAGCGTTCCACCTCGGCGTAGTAGCGACTCCTCGCGGCACGCAGGGCCTCGTTCGGCTCCGGCGGATCGAGCAGCGCCGCTGTGAACGCCAAACCGTCTCGCGCACTCAACTCGACCTGCTCGTGCGCCCGCCGGGTCTTGTCCGCCTGCTCCAGAGCGGTCGAGATCAGGAAGTCGCTGAGGCTGACGCCCCGTACGGCCGCCGCGCGCTCCAGCTTCTCCTTGGCGTGCTTCGTCGCGCGAGCCTGGATGCGCTCGGACCTGTTGTCCCGAGGCGTGTCGAAAGCCATGGGGCCCCCCTCCTCGCACGCGGTCACCTTCGACTGCGACACGCTCAATGTACGCCAGTCTGGCTCACATCGTCAAAGCGCGTCCGCTCTCGCAAGCCCGACCGTCCAGACCGCAAGCGGCCCCTATACTGTCCTCATGCCCAAAGCAGTGAGGATGCTCGGCATCTCCAAGCAGTTCCCGCTCGTCAAGGCGAACGACGCCGTCGACTTCGAGTTGGAGTGGGACGAGGTACACGCGCTCATCGGCGAGAACGGTGCCGGCAAGAGCACCCTCATGAAGATCCTCTACGGCATGCAGCCGCCCGACTCCGGCACCATCGAGGTGAACGGCGAGCAGGTGATCATCCACAACGCCCGTGACGCCATCGACCTCGGCATCGGCATGGTGCACCAGCACTTCATGCTCGTCGAGCCCCTCACGGTGGCGGAGAACCTGGTGCTCGGCTCCGAGCCCCGCATCGGGCCGATGCTCGATCGCCGGGCGGCCGTGCGTCGCACGGAGGAGCTCATCGCCGAGTTCGGTTTCGACCTCGCGCCCGACACGCGCATCGAGGACCTGCCCGTCGGCCTGCAGCAGCAGGTCGAGATCCTGAAGGCCCTGTACCGCGAGGCGCGCATCCTGATCCTCGACGAGCCCACCGCCGTCCTCACGCCGCAGGAGACGCGCGGCCTCTTCCGCTTCCTGCGCGAGTTCGCCGCCAAGGGGAACGCGGCCGTGTTCATCAGCCACAAGCTCGACGAGGTCATGGAGATCTGCGACCGGATGAGCGTCATGCGCGACGGCCGCATGATCGGCACCGTGAACCGCGCCGACACGGACCAGCGCCGGCTCGCCAACATGATGGTCGGGCGCGACGTGCTCCTGCGGGTCAAGAAGCGCCCCGCCACGCCGGGCGCGGTGGCCCTCGAGGTCCGCGACCTCGTACTCAAGCATCCGGTCAAGCCGCGCAACGTGCTGGACGGCGTCGGCTTCTCCCTGCGGCGTGGCGAGATACTGGGTGTCGCCGGCGTGGAGGGTAACGGCCAGTCGGAGCTCGTCGAGGTCATCACCGGCCTGCGCAAGGCGGACTCCGGCGCGGTGCTCGCCGAGGGCAAGGGTGGCGGCATGCGCGACCTCACGCGGGACGACGCGCGCGAGCGCCATCAGTTCGGGCTCAGCCACGTGCCGGAGGACCGCAACGGCAGGGGCCTCGTCACTGCGTTCTCGGCCTCGTTGAACTCGATCCTCGGCGACCACTACCGCGCGCCTTACGCGAGCAGGGCGGGCCTGCTGCAAGACGACGCCATCGAGGGGCACGCCAGGCGGCTCATCAAGGACTACGACGTGCGCCCGACGGACCCCAACATCACCGTGAGCAGCTACTCGGGCGGCAACGCCCAGAAGCTCATCGTGGCGCGGGAGCTGGAGCGCGAGCCGAGCGTGCTGATCCTCGCGCAGCCGACGCGCGGCGTCGACATCGGGGCCATCGAGTTCATCCACCAGCAGATCGTGGAGGCGCGCGACGCCGGTCTGCCGGTCCTGCTCGTCTCCGCCGACCTGAACGAGATCATGAGCCTGTCCGATCGCATAATCGTCATGTACGAGGGCCGCGTGATGGGCGAGCTGAGCCAGGACGAGGCGACCCCGGAGAAGCTCGGCCTCATGATGGCGGGCTCCACCGCCGAGGCGGCGCCCGCCTAGCGGGTCGGCGACTCGACCGCGCGCCGACGAGGTCGTCGGTCCGGCCTAGTCGCCCGCGAGGAACCTGCGGAGCTGGGCGGCCACCTGGGGGTACTCGATCAGGAACGCGTCGTGCCCGTGCGGTGAGGACAACGTCACGTAGCGCGCGTTCGGCATGCGCTCCACGAGCGCCTTGGCCTCCGCCTCCGGGTAGAGCACGTCGGAGTCGATGCCCATGACGAGCGCGGGCATCGCGATGCCGGCCAACACCTTGTTGAGGCTGCCGCGCCCCTCGGAGAGGTCGTAGTCGTCCATGGCGCGCGTGAGGCTCAGGTAGGTGTTCGCGTCGAAGCGCTTCACGAGCTTCACGCCCTGATACTCGAGGTACGAGGCGATCTGGAACGAGGCGTCGAGGGCGCGGTCGGCCGAGGCCTCCTCTCCGACGCCGACGCGCTCGCGGCCGAACTTCTGCTCGAGCGAGTCGTAGGAGCGGTACGTGAGCATGGCGATCGCCCTTGCGAGCCCAAGACCCGTCTCCGGCTGATGCTCAAGGGGGTAGCGACCGCCCTGCCAAGCCGGGTCGGCGGTGATGGCGCGCCGGGCGACCTCGTTGAGACCGATCGCCCAGGCCGAGTGGCGGGCGCCGATGGCGATGGGGGCGATGGCCCTGACCATCTCGGGGTGCGTCACGGCCCACTCGAGGACCTGCATGCCGCCCATGCTGCCGCCGACGACCGCGCGCAGGCTCTTGACGCCGAGGGCGGTGAGCAGGCGGTGCTGGGCCGCGACCATGTCGCGGACCGTGTAGTGCGGGAAGTCCGGGCCGTAGGGGCGGCCGGTGACCGGGTCGATGCTGCTCGGGCCGGTGGTGCCGTAGCAGCCCCCGAGCACGTTGCTGCACACGACGAAGAAGCGGCGCGTGTCGATCGCCTTGCCCGGCCCGATGAGCGGGTCCCACCACCCCGGCACGTCTTCCCTGTCCGTCACGCCGGCCGCGTGGGCGGAACCGGTCAGGGCGTGTTCGATGAGGACGGCGTTCGTGCCCTGCGAGTTCAGCTCCCCGTAGGTCTCGTAGGCCACGGCGACGCGCTCGAGGCGCCCGCCCCGCTGGAGCTCAAGGGGCGCATGCGGGGTCGCGACGTCGAGGAGCTGCGGGCGCACCCTGCCCACGCTGCCCTGCGGCCCGGAACTGGCCCGGGCGAGCAGGGCGGCGTGGTCACCCCAGGTCTCGTGAACGAGGACGCGGCTGCCGCTACTCATATGGGCGCCTGGGCGTGGCCTGCCCTCAGTCCGCCGCGGCGGCCGCTCGGAAGGCGCCGGCTGCCGCCAACGCTTGAGCGAAGTCCTCGATGAGGTCATCGATGTGCTCCAGGCCGGGCGTGACGCGGATGAGACCGGTCTGCACTCCGGCGGCGATCAGCCCGGCTTCGTCGAGCTGCGAGTGCGTGGTGCTGGCGGGGTGGGTGACTGACGTCTTGGCATCGCCGAGGTTCACGAGGCGCGAGGCGAGCTTCACGTTGTCGATGAAGGCCTGGCCGGCCTTGAGGCCGCCCTTGATGTCGAACGTGAAGACGGCGCCCGCACCCCTCGGGAACCACGAGTTGGCACGCGCGTAGCTGGGGTGGCTCGGCAGCTCCGGGTAGCTGACGCTCTCGACCTCGGGCTGCCTGCCCAGCCACTCGACGAGCTTGCGAGTGTTCTCGACCTGGCGGTCGACGCGCAGGCTCAGCGTCTCTAGGCCCTGCAGGAGGAGGAACGCGTTCTGGGGGGCGAGCGCCTGGCCCTGGTCGCGCAGCGTCTCGACGCGCGCCCGGATGGCGAACGCGATGTTGCCGAACGGCGAGCCCTTGCCGAACACCTCGGAGAAGGTGATGCCGGAGTAGCTGGGGCACGGTTCGGAGAAGCCGGGGTAGCGGCCGTTGCCCCAGTCGAAGGTGCCCATGTCGACGGCGACGCCGCCGAGCGCCGTGCCGTGCCCGCCGATCCACTTGGTGGCGGAGTGGATCACGATGTCCGCGCCCAGCTCGCCGGGCCGGAAGAGGTAGCCGCCGGCGCCGCCCGTGTTGTCGACGACCACCGCGACGCCCCGGGCGTGAGCGATCCTGGCGATGGCCTCGATGTCCGGGATGCGCAGGCTCGGGTTCGGGATGGACTCCAGGTAGACGGCCTTCGTCTTGTCGTCGATGAGGCGCTCGTACTCGGCCGGGTCGTCCTCGCCACCCACGAACCGCCCCTCGATGCCGAGGCGCGGCAGCGTGATCCCGAGCATGTTGTGCGACCCGCCGTAGATGTTGGGCGACGAGACGATGTTGTCGCCGGCCTCGGCCAGCGTGGTGAACGTGAGGAACTCGGCGGCGTGACCGCTGGCCGTCGCGACGGCGGCGAGGCCGCCCTCGAGCGCCGCGATGCGCCTCTCCAGCACGTCGTTGGTGGGGTTCATGATGCGGGAGTAGATGTTGCCGAACTCCTGCAGGCGGAAGAGGCGGCCGGCGTGCTCGGCGCTGTCGAAGTTGTAGGACACCGTCTGGTAGATGGGCACGGCCCTGGACTTGGTGGTGGCTTCGACGTTCTCCTGGCCGGCGTGGACCTGCAGTGTCTCGAAACGGTAAGGCATGTCTAGAGCTCTCCTAAGGAAGGCGGCTGCGGTGGCCGCTGTCGCGCTTGCTCGGCAAGGGCGTGGGTCGTGGTCGCTTCAGCCGCGACGCCGGCTCGTGGTCGGTGCGTCCAACTGAGGGGTTCGGCTTGTGCGATATGGCACTAGCAAATGGCTAGTGCGAATGTGAAATTCACGCCCCGTGGCATCAGGCCTCATGCCACCGTAACGGCGGCCAGGGCGTGCTGCGGCCTACGCCGCGAGGGGCATTCGCCGGCCGTGGCACGGCGGCGCGCCACTCGAGCCGGGCCAGCGGGCGTTCGACTTCCGGGAACGTCTGCCGAGGGGCGCGGCGGCTAGCAGGCCGGGCCTGGCGTGAACGCAACCATGTCTGTCGTCTAGAAGCATGCCAGCCCTCCTCCACGGAACCGTTATCTTCCCGGTGGCTCACCATCGTGGCTGCGCCCCGGCTGGAGTTAGCACCCGCCTGAATGAAGGCTGGTTGCTGCGGCGTCTTAGGGCCAGGTCCCTCGGCCGCTCTGGATAAGGCCGTCGGTGCGCACACGCGCAGGGCGGCTCGACCGTCGGCGCGCTTGGCGCGCGCACGAGCGATTGGTCAGTACAACATACGAGCGCCTCTCAGCGCAAGCTCACCGGTAGTCCTTCAGCGCGACCCAGCCCATCCCGGCCGGGAGGTCGCGCACCGTGCGTAGCACGCCCCGCACGCCGTCGCCGGCGGCCTCGAACTCGTAGGCGAGGCGGTTCCAGCCCGCGCCGGCGGATAGGTCGTAGGTCACTTCCTGACCGTCCGCCCCCACGCACGTGCCGCGCACGGTGACCCTCTCGCTCACGTAGAGGTAGTAGCCGAGGGCGTCCCCGACGCGCACGTCGCTCTTGTCGGCCTCCAACCGCGTCACGAAGTCGGCGCTGGAGGCGAGGATGGCCGAGACGGGCGTCTTGGTCATGTCGAACGCGGCCACCGTGTTGACGAGGGCGTGGTCGACGCCCGCCGGCGAGAGCTGGAACCCCTGGCCGCCGGAGACGCAGAGCTTCTTGAGCTCGAGGCTCTGGAGGGCGTCGCCAGTCACGCTGCCGGGCAGCTCGATCTGGAACTCACCCGTCGCGCTGATCGGGCCGAAGGCGATCACGCCGCTCGCGGACACGTCGAGGTGAGAGAGCCAAGCGACGATGGTGCCCGCCTTCCCGGTCGGGTTCGGGACGTTGCCGCTCAGCGCGAGGGGTCTTTGCGCCCCCGCCGCCATGGAGAACAACGCGGCTGTCAGTGCGAGGGTACGAACGGGGTCGAGCAAGCGCCTGGGCATCACGGCTCCTTACGAAGGTGCGCGGCCTCTTGGAGGCCATGGTCCGAGTATATGGAGGGGCGTGCCGCCGCCGGATGGGGCATTGGTCCTAGGCGCCATTTGGCCCTATGCTTGGGCGCGTGCCGCCCGTCACCAAGTACCCCATGGTCGACCTGCAGAGCGAAGTCAGCGAGCTGTGGAGCGAGCTCTCCCCCGCCGTCGAACGCGTGTTGCGTAGCGGCCAGTTCATCGGCGGCACGGAGGTCGAGGCCTTCGAGCGCGAGGTAGCGGGGTTCCTGGGAGCGCGCCACGTCCTCGGCCTCAACTCGGGCACGGACGCGCTGCTCCTCGGCCTCGAGGCCCTCGGCGTGGGGCCCGGCGACGAGGTAGTGACATCGCCGTTCAGCTTCTTCGCCACGAGCGAGGCCATCTTGCGCCTCGGCGCGAAGCCCGTGTTCGTCGACGTCGACGAGGAGACGCTGAACCTGTCGCCCGCCCTGCTCGAGGAGGCACTCACGGAGCGTACGCGCGTAGTGCTCCCCGTGCACATCTTCGGCTTGCCGGCCGACATGGGAGCGATCATGCGGGTGGTGGAGCGGCACCGGCTGCCGGTGCTCGAGGACTGCGCCCAGGCGTTCGGCGCGCGCGTCGGCGGCCGCAGCGTCGGCTCCATCGGCGTGTTGGGCGCCTTCAGCCTCTACCCCACCAAGAACCTGGGCGCCTACGGCGATGGGGGCCTGGTCACGACCGAGTCGGACGAGCTGGCGGCGCGCCTGCGCAGCCTGCGCAACCATGGCTCCACCCCGCAGGAGAAGTACCTGCACGAAGGCCTCGGCTACAACTCGCGGCTGGACGCCCTCCAGGCCGGCATCCTGCGCGTGAAGCTGCGCCGCCTAGAGGCGTGGCAGGCGCGGAGGCTGGAGCGCGTGGCGGCTTACCGTGCCGCGTTGGCCGACCTGCCGGGCGGTGACGACGGCCTCATGCTCCCCCCGGACCGACCGGAGCACCGCTACCACCAGTTCACGCTGCGCTTACCGCCCGAGCGCAGGGTGCGCTTCGAGGACGGCCTACGCGGGCGTGGGGTGGCGTTCACGCGCTTCTACCCCATCCCCCTCACGCGGCAACCCATGGGGGCGAACTTCGGCGCCGCGCCCGTCGCCGAGAAGGCGTGCGAACGAGTCGTGTCGGTCCCCATCCACCCGTGGCTGCCCGACGAGGCCATCGCGGCGGTAGCAGAGGCGGCGCGGGCGGCTTTCGACTGAGGTCGAGCACCGCCCGCGCCGCCTTGGCGCGCTTTCGGTTGGGCCCGCTCGCCCTGCGCGCGGTCGGGGAGCGAGGGCCTGGTTCAGCCCAGGCGCGCGGGGTTCAGCGGACCTCGAAGGCCAGCGTGAAGGTCGGCAGCTCCTCGCCGGGGTGGTCGCGCCAGTTGAGCATGGGCAGTTGCAGGTAGGTGGCGTTGGCGGTGGCCGTGTTGGGTGGGGCGCCGGGGCCGGCCAGGTCGCCCTGGTAGATGGCCGGGTAGAGGCTGATGAAGTGGGTGCCGACCCGACCGGGCGCCTTGAGGTGGATCGTCACGTCGCCCTGGCTGTTGAAGCCGCAGCCGTAGCCTATGAAGCCGTTGTCCATCAGCAGCGTGTAGATGTTGGCGGTCTCGGTCCAGCCGACGCCCTTGATGGTGATCGTGATGTCATCGCCGGGCGCCACCGGGCCTTCCGGGGCGAAGGTCACGGACGGCGTGACGGTGTACGTCAGCGACGCGCTGACCTCGCCGCTCGTCGCCGTGAACTCGTGCTCCCCACCGAGGTCGTCCGGCGTGGTGAGCTCGAAGGTCGCCTTGCCGTCGGCGTCGGTCGCGGCGCTGCCGAGGGGCAACTGCACGACGTCCCAGCCTCGGCCGCTCAGGCGGTTGCCCCGCACGGCGCTGAAGGCCAGCTCCACCTCGCTGTTCGCCGGGAAGCCGAAGACGTCGAGCGTGAGCGGGCTGCCGACGGTGCCGCTCGTGTAACGGGAGACCACCGCGGGCAGGGTCCCGACCGCGAAATCGGCCGTTTGCCTGGGTAACACCTGGTCCTCGAGGGGTGGCCATGCGGCCGGCGGGCCCTCGGTCAACTCGAACAACACGGACTGGACCGTCGGCACCTGCGGCATGTAGATGGGCGCCTGCTGCTGGTTCAGGTACGGCACGGGGTGCGTGCCGGAGAGCACTTGGAGCGTGTGCATGCCGGCAGGGCCGGCGGCCGGGATGACGGCGACGGCCGTGCCTTTGGAGGTGACCGCCGAGAGCCAGCCGCTATGCGCGCCGTCGTACAGGAGGTGCCAGACCGACTCCCAGAAGCGGTAGCCCACGCCAGTCAAAGTGACGGTGATGGGCGTGCCGACCGGGCCGGACGCCGGCGAGATCGTGAGGTTCGGCACCACGACGAAGCCTTGGCGCGCGGCCGTGGTCTCGCCCTGCACGACGAACACATTGTGCAAGTAGCCGTAGTCCTCGGGTACTTGGAACCCGGCGGTAGCGCCGCCTGCCGCGTCGGCCGTCAGCGTGGCGATCACGACTCGCGTCGTTTCCGCGCCGACGCCCATGAACTCGCCGTCGGCCACGTTCCACGCGGCGTCTGCGCTCTCCCATACGAGGTCGTAGGTCTCGCCGGCAGCCAGGCCCGTGGCGGTGGCCGTGACGGCGGTGCCCACGCTGCCCGACGACGGGGAGAACGCGAGTCGCCCATCCTGCGCGGCGGCCTGCCCGATGAGGCAGGCCGCCGCCAGGGCTAGGAGGGTTCGCCTAATTCGCCGGCTCAACGATGCTGATCGCGCCCAACCCGAGGGCGGCGCCCATGGGCGAGTAGGTGGCAGTGTTGCCCGCGGCGTCGACCACCTGGAGCGTCCAAGCGTAGTTGCCCGTGGCGAAGTCGGCCGGGATCTGCCAGCCGCCCGCCCAGAAGAACTCGGCTTTGTCACTGCCCGGAGGGTGGGGCATGAAGTGGAGTTCGGCCTTCTGGTTGTCGTCGAGCACGCCGAAGACCTGGATGCCGAGGGACTCGACCTGCTCGGGGGTAAGCACCTCGCCGGTCTCGGAGTCGAACACGTACGCGCGCCACACGATCTGCTCGCCCTGCTGGAAGACGCCGTTGAAGACGCAAACGGCCCCAGTCGCCCCGATCGCGCCGCGCACGACGTCGGCTTGCACGAAGTACGCCGACTTCGCCCAAGCCCCGCTCAGAGCGGCCAGCGCGACGCAGGCGAGGAGAGCCCTGCGACTTAGTCTCATGAAGTTGCTCACCTTGCACCTCAACCTTTCCGGTGCCCGGCCTGCTGTAGGGCGGTCGCCGAGCGTGTCCTGGACGGCCACCGGCTTCCCTGGTCGAGCTTCCAGGTCGTCAGTTTAATCCTTTACGCGGCCCGGCGTGCGGTGACTGGGCGATCGGAATCGTCGCCGTCGAGAGTGCCGGCCTACGCGCCCGACCAAGCCTGCTATCCTTGCGGCACCCATGCTAGAGGCTTACAGGACGCCCGACCGCCTTCGGGCGCGCATCGCCTTCCATGAGCGTTATGCCGGCAAGGGCGAGGACTTCCATCGCTGGCTCTTCTCCCTCGTGTCCGAGCGTGTCGAGCCGGCGGCGGACGCGCGCGTCCTCGAGGTCGGGTCGGGCACCGGGCGGCTCTGGACGATGAACGCGGAGCGCGTGCCGCCCGGATGGCGCATCACGCTCACCGACGCCTCCGAAGGCATGACGGCGGCAGTGAGCGGGGCGGCCGCCGACGCCGGGCTGGCGGTGAGCGTCACGCGCGCCGACGTCCAGCAGCTCCCCTTCGACCCGGACGCGTTCGACCTCGCTTTCGCGAACCACATGCTCTACCACGTGCCCGACCTCCCCCGGGGCATCGCCGAGCTGCGGCGCGTCGTGCGCTCGGGCGGCTGGCTCGTCGCCGCCACGAACGGCGAGGCGCATCTGGCCGCCGTGCGCGACCTCGTGGCGCCCCTGGCGGACGTGGCGACCCTGCACGGCGTCGAACCGCTCTCCTTCACGCTCGAGAACGGCGCGGCGGCACTCGGCGGCGCGTTCGGGGAGGTCGAGGTGGTGCGCATGGACGACACGCTCGAAGTCGCCGATGCCGAGGTCCTGCTCGCCTACCTGCGCTCGATGGTGTACCTGCCGGACGAGCCCGGCCCCGAGGTGATCCGGTGCGTGAGCGAGTTCGAGGAGTCCGTCAGGCGGCGGCTCGCCGACGGCCCGTTGAGCGTGAGGCGCAGCACGGGCTTCTTCCTGGCGCGCTGACCTCGGGCCTCGTGGCGGCGCCTTGACGAGGCGCAGGCCGACGGTAGCGGGCGACGCAAGATGCCCTTACACAGCCCGCCTCGGCGCGTACCGCGCTTGGCGGGCGCCGGTTGAGCGCCTCACGAGAGCTGAAGTAGCATCTGCGCCATGGGAACCGTCCTGACGCGCGCCGAGCTGCTTGCCATCAAAGACGTGGTCGTGCCCTTGGCCGAGGAAGTCGGTCGCTGGGCCAAGGCCGAGTGCGAGGCGCACTACCGCGGCCAGGCCGACGTGAGCGTGAGCTCCAAGACGTCGCCCGGCGATGTGGTCACGCGCGTCGATTACGAGTCGCAGCGCCGCATCGCCGAGGCCCTGGGCGCCGCCTACCCGGGCTTCGGGCTGCTCGGGGAGGAGAACGGCCTGGCCGAGTTCGACGACGGCGCCCCCGTGTGGGTCATCGATCCGATCGACGGCACCCACAACTTCGTGCGCAGCTACCCCGCCTTCTGTGTGTCCATCGGCCTGGTGCAGGGTGGCGAGAGCGTGCTGGGCGTCATCTACCACGCCGCCGACGACGAGGCGACCTGGGCCGTCACGGGCGCCGGCACCTGGCGCGGCGGCGTCAGGCTCCAGCGCGAGGACGACCGGCCCCTCTCCCACGCGCTCGTGACCACGAACTTCACGCCCTCCATGCTCGAGGTGCCCGCGCAGACGACATTCTTCGAACGTGTCGCGGCGGCCTCGGCGGGCGTGCGCGCGAGCGGCTCCTGCTGCCGCGACTTCTGCTTCGTGGCCGACGGCCGCGTGGACCTCTTCTGGCAGTTCGGCTTGAGCCCTTGGGACGTGGCGGCCGGCATGGTGATCGCGCGCGAGGCCGGCGGCGCCTGCGAGGTCTGGCAGGGCGGCGAGGACTGGCTGCGCTCGAAGGTCACCGTGGCGGCCGGCACCAGGCACGCGGTGGCGGACGCGCGTGAGTTCGCCACCGGCCTCGGTCTGATGGGCCTTCGCTAGCCGGGGAGCCGGATGGACCGCCCCGCATCTCACGGAAGCTGAGCTGCTCCGTGTTCCCTTCGAGAAACCCGTGGTCCGTAAGCTTGCGAGAAGCCTTGCCTACCGCCACAGGCAACTGAGCAGCTAGGCCAAGCCAACCCCGTGAGAGACGAGGTAAGCGTGTGAGCCAGTACAAGACCATCCACCACCATCACCACCATTTCGGCTGGGACAACGCCCTGAAGCCGGTGCTGCGCGTCGAGCCCGGCGCGGAGCTCGAGGTCCACACGGTGGACTCCTCCGGCGGCCAGCTCAGCGCCACGTCGACGGCCGAGGACGTCGCCAAGCTGGACTTCGAGAAGGTCAACCCCGTCACCGGACCGATCTACATCGAGGGCGCCGAGCCGGGCGACGCCGTGGCCGTGGACATCCTGGACTTCACGGAGAGCGGTTGGGGCTGGACGGGCATCATCCCCGGCTTCGGGCTGCTGGCCGAGGAGTTCACCGACCCGCTGCTCAACATCTCTCGCTACGACGCCAAGCGCGTGGAGTTTCAGCCGGGCATCCACATCCCGACGCGGCCGTTCACGGGCACCATCGGCCTCGCCCTCCGGGAGCCGGGCAACCACAGCGTCGTGCCGCCCCGGCAGCAGGGTGGGAACATGGACATCCGCGACCTCACCCGTGGCAGCCGCCTCTACCTGCCGGTCGCGGTGCCCGGCGGGCTGCTGTCGATCGGCGACACGCACGCGGCGCAGGGCGACGGCGAGGTGTGCGGCACGGCCATCGAGACGGCCATGACGGTCAAGGTGCGCCTCGGCCTCATCAAGAACGCGGAGTTCCCCAGCCCGCGTTACGAGCTCGGGGCCGAGTTCGCCACGGAGCCGTACCCGAAGGGCTTCTACGGCACGATGGGGGTCGCGCCCGACCTGTTGCAGGCGACCAAGACCGCCGTCTACGCCATGATCGACCACCTCACCACGGAGTACGGCATGGACCCCGACCTCGCCTATGCCCTATGCAGCGTGGCCGTGAACCTCCGCATCAGCGAGGTCGTCGACGCGCCGAACTGGGTGGTCTCGGCAGTGTTGCCGCGGCACATCTTCGTGTAAGTCCGTCTGGCGACCAGTCCGGGCGGCGAGTGACAGACCTCATCTCGCCCACGGCGCTCGGGCCGTTCAATGGCCCGAAGGAGCCGTCATGCACTCGACCAACCGCCCGCTCAGCAAGCCGACCTGGAAGATCGGCATCCTCCTCGTGCTAGTGGGTGTGGCGCTGTTCATCGGCTACGTCGGGGCCGCCGTCATCGGCGCGGTGGCGCCCGGCACCGTGGCGTTCGCCAACGACATGGCGTGCGGTGGCGGCACCGCGCTGCACCACTCCTACGGCTACTCCTACAAACCGGGCCAGACCGGCGTGAGCCAGGTCTTCTCCTGCCAGCTGCCGGACGGCACGATCGAGGACGTCACCCTCCAGACCTTCCTGTACGCCGGACTCGTCTTCAGCGGAGGCGCGTTCGTGGTGCTCGCGCTCCTGGCCCTCACCGTGCTCCCGGCCTTGGGCCGGGCCCTACGGAGGCGGATCGGCGGGCGGCTCGACGACTTCATGGCGCCGACGGGGGTCGGGGCCACCGGTGCTTTCGGCGGCCTCGACATCCAAGGGATCTACGACAGGGCCAGCGCGAGGAAGGCGCAGTCGTCGAGCGCCACGCCCGTGTTCGTCAACGGCAAACAGGTGGACCTGGACCCCGAGGCACAAGCGAACCTCTACCGTACGGTGGCGAGCGTCGCCGGCGCCGCGGGCGACCGGGACGAGCGTGCGACCGCCGGCTCGAAGGCCGACGGTCGCACGGTGGCGGAACGCCTGGAAGAGGTGGAGCGGCTCTACCGGGACGGGCGCCTCACGCGGACCGAATACGACGCGGTAAGGACGCGCATCCTAGCAGACCTGTGACCGGCGCGCCCGGCGACCTCGTTCACCGCTAGTCGCCGGAGCCGCCTCCCCGGAGCGTGTCGAGCCACTCGTCGGGCCACTGCTTGGCGCCGCCCTCGAAGTACTGCGACACCTCGATGGGCAGGGTGTAGCTCTTGCCCGCCTCGACGGCCACGAGCTGCTCGTGGAAGCCGACGTAGTCGCCCGTGTCGATCGTGGAGTTAGCGTTCACGTCGATCCAGGCGCCCACGATCGTCAGGCCGGGCGCGGCCCGGAAGTCGTAGCTCGTGAGCAGCCCGCCGGACTGCTGGCCGCCGCTCAACACCCACTGTCCACTCACGGCGATGTTCGCCTCGACGGTGGTCGGGCCCGTGACCGCGGCAGCGTCGGGCAGCTTGGTGAAGCGCGCCGGCGGGCCGACGTAGTCGACGCCGTCGACCGTGAACAGCAGGCGCACCTGGTACTGGCCGGGGGCGGTGAGGGCGTCGCGGTCGACCTCGAGCGCCGTGATCACGCTAGCGCCCGGCGCCAGCGTGCCGGAGTACGGGTAGCCGCTCACCATGTAGAGCGCGCCGCCATCACCACCGGGGACCTCCGCCGGGTTGTCGTCGGCGTCGAGGAAGCCGTAGAGGGTCCAAGCCACGGCCGTGCCGCCCGTGTTCGTGACCTTGAACGTCACGACGTCTACCGAGGAGCCGAAGTCGAGCACGGCCGGGTCGAACGCCAGGTCGCCGACTATCGGGGTCACGGTACCGTCGCGGACGTAGGCCAACGCCGCGGCCGCGTCTATCAGGCCGGCGCCGCAGTCGTCCGAGCCGAGCGTTCGCGACTCGCTGGTGCCGTAGCTCTCGCATTGGGAGCTGCTGAGCTCGTGGGCCGTCGTGCGCAGGGCCGCCAAGGCCCCGGCCGTATCCAGGTCGGGGTTGAGCGCCTTCATGAGGGCGATGACGCCCGCGACGTGCGGCGCGGCCATCGAGGTGCCCTGGTAGAAGGCGTAGTCCCAATCGCTGACATCCGTGTTGTAGACGAGGCTGAGGACGCCGTCACGCAAGTTGTCGCCGTTGTAGTCGACGCTCGTGTTGCCGCCCGGCGCCATGACGTCGATGCGGGAGCCGTAGTTGGAGTAGGGCGCGCGCGCCCCGGAGTAGTCGGTGGCGCCAACGGTGATGACGCCGCCACAGCTCGCGGGGGTGAAGTCGCCGGCGTTCATGTTGTCGTTGCCGGCCGCCACCACCACGATGGAGTGCATGGAGACGAGGTCTATGGCCGCCTGGAGGTCGGGGAAGCACGTCCCTTGCCCGCCGAGGCTCATGTTGATCACGTCCGCGGGGTTGGCGTTAACGGGCACGCCCGCGACGGTGTAGCCGGCCGACCAGAGCATGGCGTCCATGATGTCGACGAAGGTCCCGCTACCGCCCTTGCCCAGGGCACGGGCGCTGAAGATCTTGGCGTTCCAGTCCACGCCCGCGACGCCCGTTCCGTTGTCGGTGCTGGCGCCGATGGTGCCTGCCACGTGGCTGCCGTGGAAGCTCCCAGCGAGGTCCGCGTCGAAGGGGTCGGAGTCGCGCCCGTCGCCGTCCATGCCGCTGGTGGGGTCGGTGATGAAGTCGTAGCCAGGCAGCATGCGCGACGGGGCGAAGTCGGGGTGACGGTTCGCCGGCACGGTGGAGCTGTACAGGATGCCGCTGTCCACAACCCCGACCACCACGCTGCTGGAGCCCTTGGTGATGTCCCAGGCGGCCTCCATGCCGATCTGGTCGTAATGCCACTGGTACGAGTAGTACTCGTCGTTGGGCGCGGCCAGAGCGTGGAAGATGTAGTTCGGGTGAGCGTAGAGGACGTCCGGGCGCGCGTTGAGCTCGCGCGCGGCGGCGAGCGTCGCCGCGACCTGATCGCCGGCAGCCTGCGCCCCGAGGCCCGCCGGGAGGCGGTAGAGCGCCGAGTCGCCGACGCCCACCTCGCGCACGAAGTCGAGCCGTCCGCCCGTCGCCTGAACGCTCATGGGGGCGAGGCCGGCGGCCGGTTCGGCGAAGCGGACGATCAGCTCCCCCGGCACGAAGTCCGTGAGCGACTCGTCAAGTTGCCACGTGGCCAGGAGCGCGCCGAGGTGCCCGGTGCCCGTGGCGCGTTCGAGCCCCCCGGCGCGATCCGTGCTGCCGGCCACCGTGATCGTGCCCGTCAGTCTCGCGTCCGAGGGCGGCGTGGGGCCGGAACAGGCGGCGACGACGAGCGCGGCCACCAAGAGCAACCCCGCGAACAGACCTGTACTCCGCTTCACCTTCATAGGGCCTCTCCTAAAGCCGGCGCGTGTGCCGCACCGGGTGTCACGACGTTCGGGGCGCTTGAGCAGTTGCGACCGCGGCACGAGACAGCGCGGTCCCAAGAGGTCAGGATCGCGCTGTGAGTGCGGCCAGGATACGGTATCCGGGTGGGGTCTTGGCCCGCAGTCTCCTGATCGGTCCTTAACCGATGCCCGTGAGGGGCTCGCCCTCGTACCGTTTCACCTTCAGCTTCCGTGGCGAGAGGCTGCGACTAGCAGCGGGAACTGGCGGAACCAGGGCTCTCAGGCACGCCGCGTTCGAGTCATCTATGCCCAGGGCCGGTTGCCAGGCGTGCGAACGCAACATATGATGTTGCCATGACCGTCCTACTGCGCCGGGTCGAGGACGCGCTGTTCAACCAGGTGCTTGGCGAGGATGCCAAGGCGGTGGAGGATGCCGTCATCGCGAACGAGCCGATCGGCGAGCCGTCCGTTACCGCCGTCGTCGAACGCATGTCAGCCGTCATGGGCGCGAGCATCGGCGACACGTTGCGCGCGATGGGCGTGTCGCGCACCAAGGCCAGCCGGAACCCCGTCATGAACGTCCAGGTCCTCGACCGCACGGGCGCTGCGCTCAAGTGCTTCGCGCGGATCGCGGCCATGGTAGGCGAGGACGCGGCGGCGCGGTGGCTGGGCAAGGCCAACCCACACCTCGAGGGCTTCCGGCCGCTCGACCTGCTCGCTACCGAGTTGGGCCGAAGCCGGCTTGACGAGCATATCGCAGCGCTGGAAGACGGCGCCTTCCTTTGATCTCGGCGTTCCGCCTGGCGTTCGCAGACTCGGTTGCCACGGCGTTCGGCCCACGCGGGGCGGAAGGGCGATGGAACAGCCGCGGGACCGTAGTGGTCTACACCGCTGAGCATCCGGCGCTCGCTGTCCTCGAGATCATGACCGCCTGGAACGACTACCAGGACTTCAGCGGTTACCACCTCTACCGCTGCGAGTTCGACGCGGCGATGGTCGAGGACCTTGTCGAGCGCGTAGTCCGTGGGAGCGTCGACCCTACCGACAGGGCGACGACACGAGCGTTCGGCGATCTCTGGACCATGGAACGTAGGAGCGTGGCGTTACGAGTACCGTCAGTCGTTGCCCCGCATAGCCACAACTACCTGCTCAACCCGGCTCATCCCGACTTCGAGGACGCGGTGGCCCGCCAGGGCCTCGGACCCTTACGCTTCGACCCCCGCCTCGTCGAGCTGGTCAACGAGGCCAAGCGGAAACGCTGAGCAGGGCGCTAAGCAAGACTTCACACGCGCGGTAGGCTCCGCAGGAAGCCGCAGAACTCCCCTGCCAGACGCCAGGGCGGCGGCGGCCCTGTGCACTTTCTCGCCGTTGGCGCCGAGCAGGGCGTGATACAGTCCGGCAGTCGTCATGGACGGTGTACTTAGGAGGAGTTTGCTAATGAAGCGTTACCTCGCGCGGACCCTGCCTGTCCTCGCTCTCGCCGTTACCCTGTCCGCCTGTTCCATGTTCGCAGCGCCCAACGCCAACCGGCTGCTCTTCGGGCTCACGCCCACCAACGAGCTGGGCTACGAGGTGTCCACTGGGGGCGAGATCACCATCACGAACCGCAACATGGTCATCTCGACGCGCGCCGGTTCGCCCGTCACCACCGTCACCGGCTACCACGTCGAGTACTACAACGCGAGCGGCGCGCTCGTCGGCGCCACCTACGATGACCCGCGCAGCTTGAACATCACGCTGCCCGCCGGGTTCACCTGCACGGCGCCCGATCCGGTGCTCGGCTGCACCTCACTCTCGGCCGGGGCCCGCCCGGGCCCGGGCACGGCGGTGGAGGTCGCAGGCGTGAGCAGCCAGTTCCTCAACGTCGACATCGCCCAGCAGCACATCGGCGCCGGCTTCCCGTCCGGGTGGTACGCCGCCATCACCCTCTTCTACGACAACGCCTTCGGCGCGTTCAGCCAGACGTACAACGTGGCGATCGTCGCACCGAACTAAGCACTGTTCACTTCTGGTATGCCCGGCGCCCCCGCACCATAGCGGGGGCGCTTCCTTGCGTCGGGCTACGGGCTGAGGCCGCCACAGGGTGACCCTCTCGACCGCAGCGTGCGAGCCGCCGCCGAAGCACGCGACCGACCGCCCCGCGCGTAGGGCCGACGCCGGCGGCCCCGTGGCACTCTTCACTGCGGCGCTAAGAAACACGTAAGGTTTCCCTCGGAACCCCGTAAGAACAGTGCGCGTATAACGGACGCGTACACGACACACGGACAGACCCCGGAGTAGTGCCGGCCGCACGGCGCCACCCGGGAACACGGAGGGAAACACGATGAAGCTGATCGCCAAGACCGGAGGGCTCGCGCTACTGTTACTCCTCCTCGGAGCCTGCAGCACCACGGCCCCCGCCACCCCGCAAGGCCACCGGCCCCGCCTCGCCCTCACCGTAACGCCCGACTACCTGCGAGACGGCGAGGTAGGCACACCGTACACGTTCACGTTGCGCGCCACGGGCTTCCGCGATGGCGACGAGACGGCCACCTTCAAGTGGAACTTCGCCGGCGGCAGCACGGGCGAGCAGGAGGTGACGGTCGTCGACGGCGCCGCCGAGCTCGACGTCACGCAGTCGTACTCCGAAGCCGGGGTGTACGCCTTGGTGGCGGCAGTCGAGAACAGTGGCCGCTCCGCCACCGCGTCGGCCATAGTCAGCATCGGCGGGGCCACCCCGGAGCGCGAGATCGTCCTGGCCACCTGTGGCGATTGGGTGAGCCAGAAGTCGGGAGCCTACGGCGTGACGATCGACCGGTGGGACATCAGCGCCTTGCCCGTCGGCGCGGTCTTCGACATCAAGTTCGACACCGTCGGCATCCCCGATCGCATCCTGGTCGTCAAGCCCGACGGCACCTTGGCGCACGACACGGGCTGGCGTGGGGACGCGAAGTACGACGGCGACGCCCTCTACCCCGGCGGCGTGGTCGGCCCGAAGACGGGCGAGGTGCCGAGCGTCTTCAAGAAGACTGGCGGCAACTCGTTCACCATCGAGGTGCTCGGCCCGGACCCGCGCACGCTCTGGAACTACGAGGTGAGGTGCAGGACCGGGGTCTAGGTAGCGCATCGCACCCGGCTCCGACAGCGGCTCGCCAGCTTCGGTCCGTGACTCGCGCTTCCCCAGGGGCTCCCACCTTCAACGGTGGGCGCCCCTGGCCTGTCGCGGGGTGAAGGCACTTGACACCGGGCGGTCCACGGTTATGATACTTACCGACCGGTCGGTAAGCCAGGTGGCCGAAGCCGCCCGCCGATCGGGTTAAGGAGACAACGATGCTCGACTCGATCTGGCTACCCCCGACCGTTCACATTTGGAGCGGCATGCTCGTCCTGACCGCCACGCTCGCGGCCGTCGTCTACACCGCGGTGCGCGCTTGGCGCAGGCGCGATCTCGGCCCTGCCGGCAACGCCATCCTGATCTTCGCCCAGCTGACGCTCATGGCACAGGCCGTCCTCGGCATCAAGCTCCTCGACCAGGGGCTCGGCCCGTTGCAGCTGTTCATCCACTACCTCGGGGGGCTCGGGCCGCTACTGTTCTTCCTCGTGTACTACTGGTTGCCCAGCCCGGTGCGCACCAGGCGTTGGCTGTCGTTCGGCGTGGCCGCTTCGGCCTTCCTGTTCGCCGTGATGGCGTTCGGGATCGGGATGAGCTACGTCGCTGGTCAGGTGGCCTGAGACGGGCGGGCCGGCCGAGCTTGAGAGCGCGCGCGGCGGCACGCGCGAGCGGGCACTCGAGGTAGCCACCGCGCTCTTCGTGGCGCACGGCTACGCGGGGGTGGCCATGCGCGAGATCGCCGAGCGGCTGGACGTCTCGAAGGCGGCCCTCTACCACCACTTCCACGACAAGGAAGCGCTGCTCCTCGAGGTCCTGATGACCGGCGTGCAGCGCGCGGGCACGATGGTGGCGGAGGCGACCGCGTCGCCCGGCGACACTCGTGCCCGCGTTCACGCCCTCCTGAGCGCCATGGCCCGCGACCGGCACCAGCAGTTCGACGCGATGAAGCTCGCGGAGCGCGAGGCGGCCAACCTCAGCGAGGCCGCGCGCGCCACGATGCTCCGCGCCTATCGCACCGAGTTCCTGGGGCCCATAGAGCACGTGCTGCGCCAAGGCCAGGAGGCCGGCGAGGTCCGCCCGGACCTCGAGCCGGCCTGGCTGACCCGCGTCCTCCTGACCCTGGCGCAACCACTGCTATCGGTCGACGCTGCGGCGTTGGAGCGCACGGCCGCAGCGACGACCGCGCTGTTCTTCGAAGGTGCGGGCGCCCACCCTCAGGGCACGAACGCCAGGACCGAGACGGGCGTGCCCGACCCTTCGTAGAGCCGCAGGATGCCGATCACGATAGTGGTGCCCGTGGCGGGCAGCTGGTCGAGGTTCGTGAGGTTCTCCAGCACGATGCCGTTGCCCGCCAGCACCTGCGTGTTGGTCGCGTACTCCTCGTCCTGGCCCGGGTCCACCCCGTGCGTGTCTATGCCGACGCCCGCGATGCCCCGCTCGCTGAGCAGGAACGCGGTCGTCTCGCCCGCGAAGCCCGGGAAGTGCATGCCGCCATCGACGTCCTCGTTGAAGAACGCCGCCGGGTCGGTCCACTTCGCTTGCCAGCCCGTGTACGCGATGACCACGGAGCCGGCCGGCACCGGGCCGTGCTCGGCCTCCCACGCCGCGATATCGTCCAGGCTGACGGCGTGGTCCGGGTCCGCCGCCGCCTGAGCACGCACGTCGATCACGACGGCGGGCACGACGAGCGACTCCGGCGCGTAAGCGTCTATGCCCACGCCCCCCTCGTGGAAGCTGTTCGGCGCGTTCATGTGCGTGGCGCTGTGCTCGCCGATGGAGAAGCGCCGGAGGTAGTAGCCGTCCGTCTCGAACTCGGCCACGGGCTCCAGCTCGACCGGCGGGTCGCCGGGCCACAGGGGGATGTCGGTGCTGACCACGTGGCTGAGGTCCACGATGCGCGTGAACTGGATGCTGCGCGGGGCTTGAGCCGCCGCGAGGGGCAAGAGGGCGAGGGCGAGCACGGCTAGCGACTGTCTCATGGGGCCTCCTGGCATGTTGGCGGAGTGTACCAGCCGGGATGCAGCGCGCTCGCTAGACACGGCCGATCCTCGATTGCCATATAATCACTTTGATTCGAGGCGATTCGGATGGCCACGAAATCTAGAGTCTTGACCGCCCACGTTCCGCTCGCGCTCGCTGACAAGGTCGACGCCATGGCAGCGAGACTCGAGCGCTCACGCGGATGGGTGATGAAGCAGGCGCTCGCTGCCTGGGTAGACCTGGAAGAAGAGCGCCACCGGCTGACGCTAGAGGCTCTAGCCGACGTAGATGCGGGATACGTGATCGACGACAAGGCGATCAGGGCGTGGGCTGAGAGTCTCGCTACGGACGAGCCTCTGCCGCCACCCGTCTGATGAGGATCAAGTGGACCAGGCGGGGGGCCTCGGACCTAGTGCGCCTACACGAGCAGCTGGCCTCCGTCGCGCCCGCCGCCGCGGCACACGTCATACAGCAACTCTCCGGGGCACCCGCCCGCCTGCTTGAGCACCCGCGGATCGGCGAGAAACTGGCAGCATACGAACCGCGCGAGGTCCGGCGGCTCATCGTCGGTGATCACGAGCTGCGTTACGAGATCACTGCCGGGACGATCTTCGTTCTTCGGCTCTGGCATTGCCGTGAGAACCGCAGCTTCGCTCCGACAGGTAGAGGATCTGCACGTAGCTAGTTCCCGCCATCGGTGTCCTTGGAGTGACCGGCCCGACTCCGTTCACTGGGCTACGGCGTACGGCTCCAGCACCCGGCACCTCAAGAGGAGAACCCTCGGCCAACCTGCGGCCGAGGGTTCCTGGTCCCCCTCTCACGCCACGTAACGCAGCTCGTGCTCAGTCGTACAGCTGTTCCCTCTGCCCGAAGGTGAAGAAGGTGACCGTGGTGACGTCGTCGACATTGGTGGACGGGAAGAACGGCGGCGCCATGCCGCGGCCCATGCGGGGGTCGTACGTGTAGATGCGGTCGTAACCGGTGCGCGTGGCGTTGGCACCTCTGCCACTGAAGGTGCCGAAGATGCCGCGGCGCTCCTGGATCATGCCGCCCATGAGGTAGAAGCCGCCGGCGTCGGTCTGGTCGTACTTCTCGACCTTGACCTCGTTCTGGGCACTCATGAGGACGGCATGGACCTGCACGTCGTCCGGAGCGTTGTAGGCCTTGGTGTCGCTACCCGAGTTCGTATGGCCGTGCCCTACGAGGATGTTGCCAGACTGCGTGTAGACACCGAGGACGTTCTGCGCACCAAGGTTGTTGCAGTTGGCACTGTTGACGGAGCGGTCTGCGTTCCTCGTCGGGATGCTCGTGCAAGGCGGCGACTCGTACTTGATATCTCCGGTGATGCGGATGTTGCTGTCGCTCGCGAGCGTGATCTGGGCGAACGCGGCCACGGCCGGGGCGGAAGTATCGGGGTTGCCGGCGGTCGTACGGGCTGGTCCTTGGAACTGCTGCACCGCCCCGTTGACGTAGACGACGCCGTTGAAGGTGCGGCCGCTGGACCTTACCGACCAGGTCTTCGTGTTGTTGTTGTAGACCTCGACCGTGCCCGCGGCGTTGAAGCGGTAGACGGTGCAGGAGTTGGAGTTGTTCGACGTACAGCCGCGCACGTACTGGTAGGTGGCCGCCGGCGTCCAGACGCCGTTCACCCTGGTGGGCGTGACGCTGCTGACGTTGCCGTTCCAAGCTGCGCTCGTGCCGGCGAAGAACTCTAGGCTCTCCAACGCGCTGTTGAAGTACAGGCCCTCGTCGGCACGGCCTACGCCCTGGGCGATGTCGCGCTGCAGGTAGTTGTTCTGCGGCAGGTCGATCCTGGGCGAGTCCCAGCCCACGCCCCCGGCGAACTTAGGCTCGTTGCCCCCGAAGTTCGGGCTGGAGCCGAGGACTGTATCGGGGATCAGGTCGAGCTTCCGCGTCTTGCATTGCCATTCCGTTATCTCTTCTCGGCGGTAGAACGGGCCGCTATCGCTCCAGGACTTGGCATAATAGCCATAACGGCCCTTCTTCTTCTTGTATACGTAGCCGCCACTAGCATCCTGAATGTAGTCGTACCTGCCGGTGCCGACCCAACCGCAATCGTACTGCTCAGTGTGCTGGTAGTCATAGAGGTACGCGCCCCGGTCGATCGTGGAGCAGCTGGCATTGTTGCACCCCGCGCTGCTCACGCTGCCACCGAACCACGGGTCGTAGGCAAGGGCGAAGTGGCCGTTCGTGTGGACCGGACCATCGATCATCGTCTGGTCGGTGAAGTAGATCTTGTCGATGGTCTGGTTGTTGGCGCCTACGCTCACTTCGCGGTTCGTGAAGTACGCCCACATCGAGAAGTTCGCCTGACCGACCTCGAAGCGGTACTCGCCCTGGGTGACGATGTTGCGCCGGTACTCGCCAAGGCTCGCCTCGGATACGAGCACGAAGGGCAGCGCGTAGGTCTGAACACCCGCGCCGTCGGCGTTGCGGCGTGGCCCAGACACGTAGCGAGGAGCGGGTAGTCGCACGTCGGACGGCAAGGCCTGCCCGCAGGCGGCCGAGGAGAAGTAGAGGCGAAGCTGGATCTCGGCGCCCGTATCGGTCGGCATGATGGGGTTGTCGCAGATCAGGCCGTCCACCGCCGGCTGGAGCCGGTTGGTCACCGCGGTCAGCCTCGTGATGACCGATGAGGCCGTCGGAGTATCGCCGCTGCCCTCGCCGAACACCCAGGGGCCCGGCGTGCTCGTGTAACGCACCGCGTCCCTGAGCATGGTGTTCACGTCGTTGGCCAGGAGAGCCCCCGCCACGTTGCTACCGCCGCGAGCCAGTAGCAGCGTCTGTACGATCGCGGCGTCGTCCCTGCTGTGCCGCATCTCGTTGATCGTCCGGCTGAAGAGCAGGGTACCGATGCCGGCAACGAGGACGAGGGCGAACAGGGCGACGATCATCGCCACGCCGCGCTGAGAGCTTAGCCGCACGGTAGGACCTCCATGAGGGTGAAGTGCGAGTTGGACGTCAGGTCGACGTAGCCGGAGTAGGTGCGCTCGATCTCACGGTTGCCGCTCTGCTCCGCCGAGGTGATGACCATCTGGATCCGGTCGAGGATGTAGGTGTAGCCGCTGCCGTCCACGTACTTGCGCGTCGGAACGCCGCCGCTCATGTACGGCGTGTCGCGCACGAGGGTGGGGTTGGTGGCGCTGGCCGCCCCCGTGTTGTAGGTGTACTCGAGCCTGAGCTCGTCCACGTTGAACGCCAGCGGCTGTTCGGAGCCGCCACCCGTGCTCTGGTAGATGGTGCGGTCGTCGGCGTCATAGCGCAGTCCGAGCTGAGCGATCTCGAAGAGCTGCACGCCGCCCGCCCAGTCGATGGTGTTGCGGCAAGAGCCGTGGTTCAGCTGGAAGCGGTTGTTGCCGAGGTCAGAGACGCTGCCCACGGTGAAGACGACCCCTTGTCCGGCACCGTTCACCATCACGACGCGCTGGCCCTGGAGCAAGGTGGCCTCCGCTGAGCGCGCGGCTATCACGCTGCTGGACGCCAGCGAGAAGTTGGCGCTGCTCTCCACGGGAAACCCCGCCGCTCCGGAGAGGAGCATGAACGAGATGCTGGTCTGGCCGGAGGCGTAGGGCGTCGCCGTAACGCTCCCGAAGACGGCGCTGCGGATGTCCTGCGTGACTACCTCGACGACGCGCCGCAGCCTTGCCTGGGCGGAGGTGATGACCTCCTGGTCGGACTGGATGCGGAGCGAACTTACGATCCCGCTGTAAGCGATGGTCATGACGACGCCAAAGATGGCCATGGCGATGAGCAGCTCCACGAGGGTGAAGCCCGCTGCCTTGGTGTTTTGCACGGTGCGCATCAGTTGATACCTGGCAAGCTCTCGCCGCTGGCCGCGCCCGGACCTGGCCCCGCCGTATCACCGGAAACGCAGGATTCGTCGCCTCCGTTGTTCCAGCAGACCGTCACGCGGTAGTGCGGGATGGTCGTGCCACCGAGGCCGATCCTGGGGAACTCGGCGACCTCGGCGCGGTAGAGGTCCGTGTCCGCGAGGTTGCTCTCGCGGCTCAGGTCGGTGAACGACGTCGCGAGGGTGCCGTAGTCCCAGGAAGTGCCGCCCAGCTTGGAGATATCGCCACCGGCTATACGCCGTCCGAGGTAGTTCATGACCTGGGCGGCCTGTGAGCGGTTCCCGGCGGCGTGGTTCTGCCGCATGCTCGACATCATGGTGAAGGAGACGGCGGCAAGGACGATGCCGAGTACGGTGATCGCCATCATCACCTCGATGAGGGTGAAGCCTCCCGTCCGTCGTTGGTGAGTGTGAACCGGTCGCACGGCTTACTCCTTCTCCGCGATCACTTCGCCGATGATCGAGACCACGAGCCTGGTCGTGCCCTTGGAACCGGTGACGGTGATACCGTCCTCGACCAACGCGAAGCTGGCGTCGCTGATCTTCCCCGGAGGGGTGAAGACGAGCGTAGGTAAGTTGGTCGTCACTCCGTTGGGTAGCTCTTCCGTGCGGATCAGGCGTCCGCTGCCGACCTCGCGCACCTCGACGTTGCGCCCCACGAGCTTCAGCTCGGTGTTACGACCGCGCGCGGAGGCTGCGGAAGCGCCTTGCCATACGGACTGCTGGATGGACCTGATGGCGGCCTTCTCCTGTTGCGTATCGAGTGCCCCGCGCCCCATGAACGCGAACAGCGCAAGAAGTACGCCCAGGATGGCCAGGATGACGAGCATCTCGATAATCGTGAAGCCGCGTTTCGACCGCGCTTCGCGGCGGGACGTAAACAGGCGTTCGACGGGTTCGGTTTCGGGTCCCCTGGGCTCCGCGTGCGGCGGGGGAACGGCCGGGAGGTCTTCCATAGGCCGGAGTCTATGCGCAGCCTCCTGCGTTCCTCACCCCCTGCTAGGGGATACGCGTGGTGAACGGGGTTCCTGGTACCGCAGTGTGAAGTTGACCACAGCCGACAGCGGGAACTCTGCGAGCCTCGTAGGACCCACGAAGAACGCGTCGCAGGGTCACAGATTGACCCTGCGACACGCGCCTCTAGCGGGCTGCGGAGAAGGTGACGCCGCTAGTACTCCCTGAACCCCAGGGCGACGGGGATCAGGGTCTGCACGTCGAACGTGCGCACCGTCGGGAAGTTCGGTGGGGCAACGGCACCGTTCGCGAAGCGCAGGTCGTAGTCGTAGGTCTCGATGTAGCCTGTCCGGAGCGAACCGTTGTTGTTGATGGTGCCGCGGAACTGATCGACGGACTGGATGAGGCCGCCGAAGAGCCGCAGCTTGCCCTGAGCGGCCCGGGTGTTGTAGTTCTCCACCGTGAGCCCTCTGTTGGACCTGCCGGCCAGGTAGGAGCCCCACAGGAACAACTCGTCGGGGGTGCTGGTCGTGATCTCCACGTTGTCGTTCAACGACATCACGCCGAGCACCGTGTCTACGCTGTTCCCCGCACCCACGTTGCACCTCGGGTTGGCGGCCAGGTAGGCGCTGCTGCCCAGCGCCGCCGGGTCGCACTCGTAGACCAGGTCGCTGCGCAGCCGTATCGCGTTCACGGCCGTGATGTTCAACTCCGTCTCCAGGGCCAGGGCCGGGCGGATCTGGCTCGGTACCGGATGGTCCGGGGCGTTGCTCCCTACCGCTCCGGTCCTGCCGGGGCCGATCAGCGAATCGATCTGGCCGGTCACGTAGATCTGGCCAGTGGGGCCGCCGGACCCGACCGGCGTGGTGCCGTTCGGCAAACCCGTGTAAACGGTCGTCAAGCCGCCTGGGGTGGTGGTCACCCTGGTCTGGTTCGTAAGGTAGTTGAGCTCGATGGTCCAGGTGCGCGTACCTTGTCTGACTTGGTAGACCTGCCGGCCGTCCCTGCTGCTGCCATCGAGGAGAAGCTCGGTGACGCCGCCCTGGATGTAGATGCCGCCCGTGATGACGCCACCTGAGTTGGGGAGGTACACACCGTTCGGCAGCACGTTGCCGGCGTTGCAGACCCCGGGGCCCAGAGCCGTGCAGATCTGGGCGGCGCTCGGCGAGCTCGTTACCTCAGGGTCCAAGCCCAGCGCCGCGCGCTGCTGCGACATGGCGGAAGTGGGCAGGTCCACGGAGGGGGCACTCCGCGTGAAGCCCTTCCTGAAGTCTGGAACCGTGCAGGGCGGCCTGGAGTCTCCTCGGACGTACGTCGGGTTGCCCCCCGAGCAGGTCCCGCCGGCGTTCCAGAAGTAGGCGCCGTCAGCGGCCGTCGTCACCGTATCCATGAAGACGGGCTTGCCCCAGAACCCCCAGTTGCCGTTGGCATGCACCGGTCCGTTGAAGACCGTCCCCGTGGGAAAGAACCCGTTGTTGCCCTGGGCGTTGTCTACCAGGAACAGGTACTGGGAGAGCGAAGGTTTGCCGAGCTGGATCTCCAGTACACCGAGGTCCTCGACGCGGCGCACGCCATCAGCGGCGGTACCCGTGGACACGACGCGGTAATCGACCAGGTAGGTCTGCGAGGAGCGCGAGCGGGTGCCGCCGCGGAAGTTCTTGAACTCGTAGGCCACCTGCGCGGAGCCGATGCCGTTCAGGTTCGCCGCGGCGACGGTCTGGAACGAGGCGTTGAGCGCCGCTTGGATCCGGTTGCTCGCGTCCGTCCAGCGCGTGGAGTTGATCACCCATTGGGTCTCTGGGTTCGCGTTAACGGTCATCAGCCCGCGCAGCTCCGACCGGATGGTGGGCTGGGCGGCCACGCTCATCGCGTAGCGTCCGTACGTCTCCCCCGCCTCGGCTATGGCCCGGGCCTGCATCTGCACCACGGTGGCCCGCGCCTGCCTGAGGTCGGAGACGGACATGAACGCTAGTAGGGCGATGATCGCGGAGACGAGCACTAGCGCGATCAGCGACGTGACCAGCGCGAAACCCCGTTGCCGTGTACCGGTTCGTATCCTCATCGTCTGAACTCCACCGTCTCGGTAAGCGTGAACTCGCCCGGCGCTCCGGTCGAGGGCAGCGGCCCGGGCGTGCGCCCTGTGATCGTCACGCGGGCGGCGCGGATCTCCTCACCTATGTAGGTGTCTGTCGTGTCGCGCGGGTTCACCGTGTAACCTCCGCCCATGGCAGTTGCCGCCGCCGCCAGGTCGTCGTAGAAGACGAGCGTCGAGGCGGCGGCCGTTGGGTCTACCGGAACGCCGTACTCGAAGCGCAGCTCGGCGATGTCGAAGGCCACGATGCCGCTTTGGGCGCGCTCCGCGCTCAGGCCCGTGCGGCGGTAGAGCACCTGCCGGGACGCGTCCACCGGGTCGGGTTGGAGGCTGTAGGTTGCCAACGCCGTGCGGAACACGTAGTTCGTCGTGGACCAGATGCCGCTGATACTGTCTGCCGCGTGGCGTATGCGGTCGCGGTTGCCGCTTCCCGTCGTAGAGCAAGGCTGCGCATGGTTAGCTAGGAGTTCGACTTGCGTGATCTCGACCAACTGCGAGTTGGAGCCGTTGGAGACGATGGCCAGATCGCCCACCTGGAATTGGCGGGCATCGCAGACGTTCGTCTGCGTCACCCCGGAGAACGTGACCCCCGGATTGGCCGCGACGGTGGTCATGACCCCGTCTGTGGTAACGACCGCGATCCGATCACCGGAGCTACAAACGCCGTAAGAACACGCCGGGCTGTTCCAGAGCCGCGTGAAGGCCCCGGCGCGGATATCCTGCGATACCAGCTGCATGGCCGCGCGGACGTTCTGCTGCACCTCCACCAACTGGGTCTCACGGGCCTTCGTCCTCAAGGAGGTCGTGAGCGCGTAACCGGCGATCCCGAGGACTATCAGGGCGATGGCCGCGGAGATGAGCATCTCCACCAGCGTGAAGCCGGCTGCCTTACTGTTCGATGAGTGTCGAGACATCGAAGGTCCCCTCGGCCTGGTTGGTTCGTCGGTAGGTGGTCGCCACGTCCACCCGCCAGATGAGCGGATCCGTGGTGAAAGTGGTCGTCCTCACGCTGTACGAGAAGGGTTGCCACTCGGCGTTCAACGCCGCCGGGTTCGGGTCGGCCGCCGCAACGAACGTCGGGTCCGCGCCGAAGTCGTAATCGTACGGGTAATCCACACCCGCCGAGAACGTCGAGAAGTCCAGCGACTTCGCGCGGAACCGGTCGAGCCACACTTCGGTGGCTGCCACGGCCTGCGCCCGGATGCGGTTGTCGGCGCTGGATTGCATGGACGAGATGATGATGGGTACGGAGGCCGCGACCACCACCGTGATGATCATCAGGGCGATGAGCACCTCGACCAGCGTGAGGCCCTTCGTGCGCTCAGGCTGCCGCACGCTTCTCACCAGACCCTCGAGATGCCGCTCATGGCCGGCATGACCGACTTCGTGGTGGTGCCATCCGAAACGCGGAACGTCAGGCCCGCCGGGGAGAAGGTCGCGAAGCCGCGCGAGTCGAACTCCACCGTGTAGTTGGTGTACGGCGCCACGAACGCAACGCCGCTGCTCAGCGTCTTGGTGGCCTGCGTAACCCAGGTTGCGCCTGAGCGCCTAGCCAACGCGTACTGGCTGCCCGACAGGACCGTAAGGCGGTGGCTGTCGCCATCCTTCGTAGCCTCCGTCCGGATGCGGTTGATGTCTTGTTGCAGGGTGAAGACGGACGAATCGACCGCTTCGCGCTGCCTCAGGCCAGCGAGACCCCAGCTTGCCAGGCCCGCGAGGATGCCGAAGACGGCAAGGACTATAAAGACTTCAATCAATGTGAACCCGGCCGCGTGTTCTCGTCTCTTCATGAGACTTCGCTGCATTGAGACTTCTCCTCCCCCCGTTCAATCGTTGCGATTGCCATTCCAACGAGTCAGTTTGTGTCTCTACCATAATGGAATGCAGCGGCAGCCACGTTCACCCCCGACAAGGGGAGCGCTTGGCCCCCTCCCATGGCCTCCAAGAGCGGTTACGATTACTTCAACTTTTCGGTGCCCGAACGAAATGCACTGCTTGTAAGTCTGTGAGTAGCTGGTCCGGGCCTGGCTGCCACGCCGGGGCTACTCCCCTCTGGTAGTCAAGGCCGACTGCCCGGGGGCAGTCCCATCAATTATGGCTCTTTAGCGGTTATGGTAACCTAAAGCTTAGAGCCTATGGACGCCTTTTCTGTCATCGTTGCATTGACTCTCTTCATCGCGGCCGTAGCTCGGACGCGTTCCTGGATTCCAGTTGTTGCTTTGGTTATCTTTTTGGCCTTGGCGCTTTGTTTGGCTTCGCTTCTTGGATCCGGCCACATCTCGCCAGCCTCATTCGTGTTCGTTTACCGAGTCACTGGCCTAGCTACTCAATTGGTCTACATGTGGGCGATCTTCAACCCATTTACCTTCAGAAGCTTCTTTCACGGCGAGGGCCAGACCATAGAGTACGGCTATGGCCGCAGGAACAGCTATCCCGATAGCCAGCGCCAGCATACGAAATGGTCAAGTCGCATAGACGTAATGAGGCGTGAAGGATTCGTATTTAAGGCGGATTCCGACGATGGAGTGAGGCCAAAGGATGATTACTATCCGTAACGAATGACGCATTGCATTTCGCCTCCGATGGAACGCTAGCGCTGTAGGTAGTTAATAGTCGGCCGGAGCTACCGTAACTGGCCCTGGTCCCCAATGGTTGCCCACCCTCTCAGGTGGAGCCGTTAGGCTCCTGAGAGAGGTGTCTCGGCCAAGTAAGCGTCGGAGCAATAGTCCTGCCTTCAAATCGAAAGTGGCGTTGGAGGCGGCACCCGAGGAGCGCATCACCGCCGAGATCGCCTGCGAGTGAGGCGTGCACGCTAACCAGGTGAGCGCCTGGAAGCGGCAGTTGCTGGACGGCGCTGTGGGCGTGTTGGAGAGCCCCGCCGATATGCGCGCCGATGGGGAGGCGTTCAGCAATGATGGGACTGACCCCACCTAGTCTCCAGGGATCGTTGCAACGCTCGCTGCCGGCGCTTCTGCCGGTGCCTTCCTACTCTTACAACGCCTGCCCGCAACGAACGTAAGCCGTAGGCGTATCAGAATCAAGGTGCTTCCGATACACATGACGCATGCCTCTAAGTATGGCGATAAAGAAAGCGCCCGCCCCTCACCGGGGCGGACGCTTGAGAAATCTATCGCTACTTAGTACTGGAGGTCAGGAATCGGTCCGCCGCCCCTGGACGCTACAGTAACCGTGTAGCGCCTAGTACCAGGAGCGTACGAGATGGCGCAACTAGTGACCGCATTTGGCAACGCTGCCGCACCGCCTTCAGCAACGAGCAATGCATCGGTGCAGGTCGTAATGCCCTGAAGAGCAGTCTGGGCAGCGGGCGTAGTAGCAGCCGTATCCGCCGCAGCCAGCCACGTCACAACATTCCTCTGAAAGGCCGTCGTGGCGGTGTCATTCGCACGATTACGAGCATTGAGTAGGTTCGGAATAAGCACCGCGGCGAGGATGCCGATGATCGCGATAACGATCAGCAGCTCGATGAGGGTGAAGCCTTGCGTCTTACGGTTGCGCATGATGCGCTCCTTCCGATACGGCGTCCGGGATGATGGATGGATGATGACCCGTCCGCCTGGTTAGTACGGCACGAGCTTTGCCCGTGCTGAGAGGAGCCTAGCAAGGCATCCTTACGCAGTTCTTACATTTCCCATGAGCTGGCTGGGCGCCCTCCTGGGCTCGGGCCTAACGACCCTGCTCCACACGCCATAAATCGACGTTTGTGAGGTACCCCACAACCCTCATGAGGAGCTCGGAACCGTCCGGTCGACCCCCGGACGGCCGGTCTAGCGCCACCCCCTCGCCGCCGTGTTACCATCCCTTTCGCCCCACCGGCCCAACGCGGTGGCGACCCCCGAACCAGGTCAGGTCGGAAGAAGCAGCCTTAAGGGGTGATCGTCAGGTGCCGTTGGCAACCGGTGGGGCTTTCCCCTTCCCCACCGCTTCATCGATCTTCGAGCCTCGCTCGTACCTCGGCCAGCAGCCCGTCGCTCGCGGCCTCGATCAGGTCGAGCACGTGCTCGAAGCCTTCCGGCCCGCCCACATACGGGTCGGGCACCTCCACCTCGCGCACGCCGGGTGCGAACTCCAGGAACAGCCTCACCCGCGCCCGCTGCCCCTCACCGGGCTCCGCCCCGCCCAGCGCGCGCAGCGTGGTGTTGTAGTTGCCCTTGTCCATGACCAGTACGTAGTCGAAGCGCTCGGCGTCGTAGGTGCTCAGCTGGCGGGCGCGCAGACTCTGCATGTCGTAACCGCGCCGCGCAGCTGCCGCCACCGAGCGCGGGTCGGGCTGGTCCCCCACGTGGTAGGCGTGAGTGCCGGCCGAGTCGACCTCTACCAGGTCCGCTAGGCCGGCCTCCGTCAGCTTGGCTCGGAAGACCGCCTCCGCGGTGGGCGAGCGGCAGATGTTGCCCATGCAGACGAACAGGATCGCCAGTTTGGCGGGCGGTTGCGCCCTGGACGCGGCCATCATCGGCTGGATGGTAACCCTTCGAGCTTCTAGCCGCACCCGCACCTCCCAGCGGCCCCGAGCACGAAGCGTTCGTGGGGGCCTACCTAGGCGTCTGCCGCCAGAACTCGCGCGAGCAGGTAGCCGCAGGAGACGGAAGCCGGCCTCACGGCCGCGTCCAAGGCGGGCGGCAAGGGGGTCGAGGCGGTCACCGGGCGCGGCACGATCGTTGAAGCGGCGGGTGCGCAAGAGGAAGGGGGCGGTCGAGGCCGGCGCCGATGAGCCCGCCAAGAGGAAGTGGCGGGTGCCGCGAGCGGACAAGAAGGGAGGCTCCCTGGGGTACTGCCTACTTGACCTTGTCTTGTGTCTAGGTATAGCTTAACAGCAGCGCGCTGGCTTGCAAGCATCC
Source organism: Trueperaceae bacterium (assembly GCA_023954415.1). NCBI lineage: Bacteria > Thermotogati > Deinococcota > Deinococci > Trueperales > Trueperaceae > Trueperaceae bacterium. Next base: position 25,983 of record JAMLIB010000006.1, on the reverse strand, counting down.
CGATATGAGCGTTGCATTGCGCTTTGTCCGCCATTCGGGAAGCGGTCCTGGGCTGCTTCAGGTGAACCGCGACCTACGCGAGGTGGGCATAAAGGCGGTGCCCGAGTCTATCTGGCGTTTTGGAGCGTCGATGACATCGTGATATTCAACGCGGAGATCAAGCCACCGGGAAGCTCGGCTCCGAGCTCGGACAAGTTCCGACAAGCCCAGCGGTTGTTGCGGGACTATGCCGCCGGAACCTTGGTTGCTGAGCGCAACCATTCGTTTGGAACGGAGGATGAGCAATGAGTCTGAAATGGGATGAACGCACCTCGGGCGGCCTCCCTCAGCACGCCGACGCTCCTGAGCCCCGAGAAGACAACGACGACGATTACGATTACGATGCCGAGACGCTAGCGGTGATCAACGAAGTCAATGCCATGTTCACCTCGGAAGAGGTCGAAACCGGCATCATCAACCGGGAACTGCCGGCCGAAGGGGCGATCGCCTACGCCAGCTTCCAGGAGTTCTGGGACGATGTTTTGGTTGACTTCTTGGAAGACTCCATCGGCGAAGCGCTACGCACCATGCGCGAACGGCACGAGTTCAGCCTGAGCGACGCGGCCGAGGCCCAGGGCATCAGCCGCGCCCGCGCGCACCAGATCGAGCAGCCGAGCGCCAACCTGCGACTGGACACCATCCTGCGCGCCGCTTCCGCCTACGGCTACCACGTGCAGGTCGTGTTCACGCCGAAGGACGGGTACGGTCAAGCGGTGGTCGCCAAGCCGGCATGGGTGGATACGCCGGACGCTGAGAGTGGGACGTAGGCATGGGACGGTCTTGCCAGGGTAACACGAGATCATCTGTAGCACCTGGTGCTACGGTGTGCTACGCTAGTCGTATGCGACGGATAAGCCAACGCGAACTGCGGAACCAGAACGCCGCGGTGATGGACGAGGTGGAGCGCGGGGAGACCTTCCGCATCACCAGGCGTGGCGTCGAGGTCGCTGAGTTGCGTCCACCACCAGTTGACACGTTCGTATCGACGATCGAGCTGAGGCGACGCCTCGCCCGGTTCCCGGCCGGCGACCTTGCGCAGATGCGCCGTGAAGCAGACCAGTTCTTCGGCGATGACGATCGCGTTGGATGAACAGGCCACCGGCAGGTGAGCCGAAGGGCCTACTAGATACATCGGTCGTGATCGACTATTCCGTGATCCCAGAAGGCGCTCTTCCCCGTAGGGCGTCCATCTCCTCGATCACCTTGGCGGAGCTCTCGCAAGGTCCCCATCTCACGGACGACCCCGGCACGCGGGCGCTCCGTCTGGAGCGGCTGCAGGAGCTCGAGTCAGCGATCCCTTCGGTGATCCCCTTCGGAGCGGCCGAGGCTCGGATCTACGGGTCTCTCGTGGGCCTCGTCGTCGCTTCCGGACGTCTTCCCCGGGCTAGGCGGCTCGATCTGATGATCGCGGCCACGGCCGCGGCACACGACCTGCCGCTATACACGCGCAACGGACCGGACTTCCTCGGCCTGGAGGGCCGGGTGCGTGTCGTGGCCGTCTGAACTGGCAACGGGTGGTTGAGAGACAGACCGACGCACGCGCACCTCGGCGACACCGCTGACGCTAAGGTGCCAGCAGCTACGCGTCGGACCTAGCAGGTGAGCCGCAGGCGTTGGGGACGCTGTTGGCTGGAGTACCATGACCACACGATGAGCCCTGCCACGATGCTTGCCCAAGCCGTCACCCATACCGTGAAGGCGCTTGAGCGGTACTTCGCGGAACAGGACGACGTGGCCGTGGCGTATCTGTTTGGCTCGGCCACGAGGAACGAGCGGTGGAGGAGCAGCGACATCGACATCGGCATCGTGTTCATCGCGGCCACGGATGGGCCCAGGCGCCTGGAGCGCCGGATAGAACTAGCCCTACAGCTCGAGAAGCTACTACGTGTACCAATCGACATCGTCGACCTCGATCTCACTTCGCCGACCTTCAACCATCACGTCCTATTCAACAAGGTAGTCCTGAAGGGGAGAGGTGACCCGGCCCGCATCGCGTTCGAGGTGGCTGCGAGGCGCGCTTACTTCGACATGCTTCCGTACCAGCAGCGCTATCTGGCCGCGAGGCTGGAACGTCTGCGTCGAGGGGAGGGATCGGATGGTCGACAGGGCGCTAGTACTAGAACGGTTGAAGCTGCTAGAAGGCTACATAAGCGACTTGGAGGCAGTCCAGGCGATTAGCTTCGCGGAGTTCGAGGAGAACAAGGTCATGCGCCGGTTCGTTGAACGGACACTGCACTTGGCGATCGAGGCATGCCTCGACATCGGGTCGCATATCATCTCAGCGTCCGGCTACCGCGAACCCCTGTTTGGGCGCGAAGTCATGGATATCTTGATGGAGAACGGCTGGCTCACCAGCGAGGACAACCGCCACCTCGCCGGAATGGTGGGCTTCCGCAACATCCTCGTTCACGACTACGCGACCATCGATTTGGACATAGTGTTCCAGACCCTGCAGAATCGGGTACAGGACCTCAGGCGCTTCGGCGATGCCGTCCTAGCGCCGCTGGAACAGGGCGGCCTCATCGGCGATGACGACCGCGCCTGTTGAACGGGCAAGCGGCAGGTGAGCCGAGAGGCCGACTGCTACATCCCCCTCGGAGCTGCCGCGGTCCGGGTCTACGGGCAGGAGGTCCTCATCACCGTCCGCGGGCGCGTCAAGGCGCGGTTGGTAGCCGCCGGGCCCAGCCCAGAGGCTGGCGGCATGGCCCGTTGGGTCGATAGGCTCGCTGACTTGAGGAAGCGCCATGGCACCGGAAAGTCGTCGCCAAGCACCGAAGCGATTCTCGAGGAGTCGCGGGAGGACCGGTTCTGAAGTATTGAGGCACCTCGGCGTTGGCCGCCCTCAGGCTTTCAGCCCGGGCCGGCTCCGGTAGACGCGCGTCACGTCCGCGATCCGCCCCACGCTCTCCTTGATGAACTCGATCTCGGCCTGGTCCTTCACGTCCACGCGGAACATGATGCGCGCGCGCATGGCGCCCTGCACGTCGGCCGCCACGCGGCTGGCGCTCTTGTTCATGCCGCTGATCACGTCGAGCACGTCCTTGAGGAGGCCGGGGCGGTCGATGCCTAGCACCTCGAAATCAACGGCGAAGACCTCGCCCGCCGGCGCGTCCCACGTCACCTGCACGAAGCGGTCCTGCTCCGTGAGCATCAGGTGCTTGACGTTCGGGCAGTCCACACGGTGCACGCTGATGCCGCGGCCGCGCGTGATGTAGCCGATCACGTCGTCGCCCCGCACCGGGCTGCAGCAGCGCGCCAGGTTGGCCGGGGCGTCCAGCCCGTCCACGTACACGCCGCTCACGCTCTTCTTCGGCGCCTCGGCGGCGGGCGAGGGGCGGCGCTCCTTCACGAGGTCTGGCACGAGCGCCTCGACGACGGCCTTGGCCGACACGCGGCTGGCGTCTATCGCCAGGAGGAGCTCGTCGACGCTCTCGGCGTTGATGAGCTGCTTGGCGACCTCCTCGAGCTTGGCGCGCGACGTCAGCTTCGCCACCGGCAGGCTGCGCCGCCGCAGCGCACGCTCCAGCGAGCGCCTGCCGCTGTCGAGCTGCATGGTGCGCGCCTGCGCGCGGAAGTAGTGCTTGATCTTCTGCTTGGCCCCGCGCGTCACTACGATGTTGAGCCAGTCCTGGCTCGGCCCGTACTGGCTGGAGCGGTTGGTGAGGACCTCCACACGGTCGCCGGTGGCGAGCTCGTGGTTGAGCGGCACGATCTCGCCGTTCACGCGCGCCCCGATGCACCGGTGCCCGATCTCCGTGTGCACGTGGTACGCGAAGTCGATGGGCGTGGAGCCGCGCGGTAGGTTAACCACGTCGCCCGCCGGGGTGAAGACGAGCACGCGCTCGCTGAGGAGGTCGGTCTTCACGGCGTCGACGAACGCGTCGGCGTCCTCGGAGCTCGTGTCGACCTCGAGGAGCTGCTTCATCCAGTCGAGGCGCTTCTGGATCTCGGCGGTCTCCTCCACTCCCTCCTTGTAAGCCCAGTGCGCCGCCACCCCGAACTCGGCCACCTCGTGCATGTGCCGCGTGCGGATCTGGACCTCGATGGGCTGGCCCAGGAGGCCGATCACCGTCGTGTGGAGGCTCTGGTAGCCGTTGGGCTTCGGCACCGCGACGTAGTCCTTGAAGCGCCCGGGGATGGGCGTCCAGAGCGAGTGGACGATGCCGAGGGCCCGGTAGCACACGGCCTTCTCGGCCTCCTCGTTGGGCAGCGCCTGGTCGCCCTCGCCCGGGTCGAGCACGGCCCGGATGGCCATGAGGTCGAAGATCTGGTCCAGGTTGCGGTGGTCGCGGAGCATCTTGCGGTGGATGCTGTACAGGTGCTTGCTGCGGCCGGAGAGCTCGAACTTGAGGCCCTCCTGCCGCAGGCGCTCCTCGAGGAGCTTGATGCTCTTCTTGACGTACGCCTCGCGCTCGGACTGGCGCATGCGCACCTGCCGCTGCAGTTGCAAGTAGCGCTCGGGCTCGAGGTAGCGGAAGGCGATGTCCTCCAGCTCGTTCTTGATGTGGTTGATGCCGAGGCGGTTCGCGAGCGGCGCGAAGATCTCGATGGTCTCCTCGCTGATCGAGAGCTGCTTGTGCGGCGGCATGAAGCGCAGCGTCCGCATGTTGTGCAGCCGGTCGGCGAGCTTGACGAGGATGATGCGCACGTCGCTCGTCATCGCGAGGAGCATCTGCCGCAGGTTCTCGGCCTGCTCGTTCTCGTACACGCGCACGGCGAGCTTGCTGATCTTCGTCTCGCCCTCGACGATGCGCCTGACCGTCTCCCCGAACCGCTCCTCGATCGCCTCGAAGGTGGCGCTCGTGTCCTCGACCGTGTCGTGCAGAAGCCCGGCCATCAGGGCGCTGATGTCGAGGTTCATCTCGGCGAGGATCTCCGTGACGGCGACGGGGTGGTTGATGAACGGCTCACCCGAGCGCCGCAGCATGCCGCGGTGGTGCTCCTCGGCGAACGCGTACGCCTCGGCCAGCTTGGCGGCGTCCGGCTTGGACAGGTAGCTCGTGGCGTTCAGGAGGCTCTTGGGCACGGTCGGTCCGACCGTCCTGCTTCGCTCTGGCTCCTCAGCCGGCGCGGCGCTACCGCCCCTGTGGCCGCCGGCCGAGGCTAGTGAGCCCGGTGCGTCGTCGGCTTGCTCGGAGGCGGCGTTCTCGGGGCCCATCAGGGTGTCGAGGTTACCACTCGCGGCGCTCACGGCATGGCTTCCGCCGTGGCGACCGCCGAGCCCGCGGGCGTTGGCCCCGGGTCACCGCACGCGCCGCGCCAGCAGCACCAGGCCGAGGCCCGCGAACACCAGGTTGCCGAGCCACGCCCCCAGCCACACGGGCAGTTGGCCCGTCTGCGCGAAGAGCTGGCCGAACGTGTAGAAGAGGTACCACAGGAGCGTCACCACGAGGCTCAGGCCGAACGCCACGCCGCGCGTGCGCGCGTAGGTCAGGCTGAGCGGCACGGCCACGAGCAGCAGCGCGAGGTTCGTGAACGGCTCGGCCAGCTTGCGGTGCATCAGGGCGGCCGACCGGCGCCGCTCCGTGGCAGAGGCGGCCGCGCGGTGCGAGTCCTCCCACAACTGCGTTATGGAGCGGTAGTCCTCGAAGCCGCCCGCGCCGAAGCGCGTCACGAGCTCGTCCAAGGTCACGCTCGTCGTGAGCGTGAGGGCGGAGCTCGGGTCGGCCGGCACGTTGCGCAGGCGTATCAAGCGCGCGAGCGCGGCCGCAGGGTCGCCCGTGGCATCGTCCAACGCCGAGAGGTCGAAGCCGTCTATCCGGTAACCGGTCAGCACGAGGTTCACGCCCTCGAAACGCCCCTCGTCGGCCCGCAGCAGGGTAAGGGTGTCGCCGTCCCAGCGCTCGATCCTCACGTCGCGCATGAGAGTGCCGCGCTCGGCCGCCGCCGCGAAGTGCAACGTGAAGTCGTCGACCGGCAGGGCCTGCTGCGCCAAGCGGAACAGACCGGTCTGTCCGGAGGTGAGCTCCCAGTACTGCCGTGTGACCATGGTGTTCGTCACCGGCAGCACCCACTGGTTGATGGCGAGCACGGCCAACGCGCACACCATGCCGAGCCCGACGAACACCCCCGCCACGCGGCGGACGGGCACAGCTCCGGCCTGCAGGGCCAGGAGCTCGTTCTCACTCGCCAAGCGGCCGAACGCCAGCAGCACCGCCAGCACGAGGGCGATGGGGAGCGTCTGTACGAGCGCCTGCGGGAGCTGAACGAGCAGCCACACCCCCAGCTCCAGCACTGGGGCGCCCACGATCCATTGCAAGCGCGGGATGGTCACGCTCACCACCGCGAGGCTCGCGTAGAGCACCAGGCCGAAGAGGAAGGGCGGGAGGCTCTCCCTCAACAGGTAGCGGTCTATGCGGGAGAGGAACGTCCTCATGGCGTGCCGGGCATGATACCCGGGTCCGTCCCGGCATCGTCGCCCGGGTCGAGGGGGTCGATGCCTGTCGAAGCATCGTTGCCCTCGCCGTCCTCGACGGGCGCCGGCTGCGTAGGCGTGGCCGTGCCGCCGGCGCCGCCGGGGCGCCGCTCGAGGTCGACGGCGATCGAGGCCCCCCAAGCACCGCGCGTGTTGAGCGCGCCCAACGTGAACGACCCGCAGCAGGTTATGAACGTGGCGTCGAGACCGTAGCCGCTCAGCTTGGGCGAGCCGCCGCCGAGCAGGCCGACGAGATCGACCGCCACGAACGGCCGCAGCTCGACGGACTCGAACGCGAGCGGCACGCCGGCGCGCAACTCCAGGCGCTCCAGGCCGCTGGAGGCGGCGAGCAACCCGTACTGGGCGTTGAGGCCGAGCTCCAGCGAGCCGTACGGCGCCCCGGCGGCGAGCACGGGCCAGCCGTGACGCATGGCGCTCAGGTCGACCTCGACGAAGGCAGGCACGTCGGTAAGCGCGTTGACGAGGCCGGCCGTCTCGACGGTGGCGGCCAGGCCGACGGTCCACGGCTCGGCAGCGAGCGACAGGCTGCCCGTGCCCCTGAGGCGCTTGAAGCCGACGGGCAGGCTCGGCGTGGCGAACGCGTCGTACGTGACGGAGAACGCCAACCTGCCGCTCAGCGGCCCGGCGATGCCGCCCTGCACGGCCAGGCTGCCGGTAGCCCGCTGCAGCGCCGTGAGGCCGTCGACGGCCGTGCCGAACGGAGAGGCGGCGTTCGTGAAGCGCGCATCGTAACCGAGGCTCGCGGTGACCGGCCCCGTGCTCAACCGCCAGGTCGGGGCGACGCGCAGGCCCCACTGCGTCGCGGAACCCACCGTCACGCTCTCGCCCCAGACGTAGGGGTAACGCGTGACCTGCGCGCGGGCCTCGACGCCGAACGTGCCGAGCGGCACCCCCCCGGCCCGCACCGGGCCGGTGCCGGCCGTTAAGGTCGTGCTCACACCGAGCCGCGCGCCGGCCACCTCGGGCTGGCTGGCGCCCGCATGCTCGGTGAGGGCGGTGATGGCCGCGAAGGCCTCGGCCGCCACCGCACCGTTCAAGGCGGGCACCGGCAAGCTCGCTTCGAGCCCGACGCGCCCCTCGTGCCTGGCCCTGCGCGCCGGCGCCGCGCCGCTGCGGGCGCTCACCGCCAGGGTCAACCAGGGCTCGAGCGGCGTGCTCACGCCGACGTCGAGGTACGGGGCGCCGGCCTCCAACCCGACGGTGCCCCGCACGCGCCCGCCGTCCGCGGCGGCGCGCAGGAGGGCGACCGGCGCCGTCTGCCCGGGCCGGTTGACGCCCGTGGCGCCTAGCTCGAGCGTCACGCCGTCCGCGAGCGGGATGCCGACCACGCGCACGCTCAGCCCCTCCCCGCGCTGCGCGGGGCTGGTGGAGCTCGCCTCCACGTTGGCCACCTTGACGGGGAACTCGAAGTCGGCGAAGGTCCTGTCGTTCACGTCGACCTCGTCGCGCAGCGGGATGCGGAGGTTGCCGACGCGCAACAGACCCTCCTTCAGGTGCACCGCGCGCCCGTCAAGATCGATGGTCGCCACCCTGCTCTCCACGGCGAACGGTGGCGGCTCAGGGCCGATGCAGGTCGTGACGCCGGCGCCCTCCACCTGCAGCACCGCGCCCTGCAGCGTGGCGAGCTGGCCCGTGACGGCGAAGGAACTGCCCGTGAACACCAGGTCTGCGAGGGTGAACGCGCCCGTGGCCAGTTCGATGTCCAGTTGGCCCGCGCTCCCGCCGACGTCCGGCCCGGTGAAGCGCGCGCCCGTCAACGTCAGGTGTTCGACGTTCGCAACGAGGTCCTCACCCGACATGCGCCAACCCTCCATGTACAAGGTCGGCTGGGCGGCCTGGATGAAGATGTCGGTGCTCAGCTTGCCGACGTGGACGCGGTCGGCGAGGACCGTCCACTCACCCCCGACGGCCGTTACGCACACGCCGCCGTAGAACTCGGCCGTGTCCGCCGCCGCGTTGCTGCTGAACTGCTGGTAATAGACGGCCAGGAAACCCGGCAGGGTGATGGAGGCGGTGCGCGGCCCGCGAGAGCACTGTGCGCTCGCCACCCCGGCGACGCCGAGGAGCAGCAGGGCGACGGCCAGCCGGGCGAGCATGGAGCGCGCCCCGCGCCGTCGCGCCGCCACGGGGCGTGACGCGTGCTGTTGTGCGGGCGCCGGGCGAGGCTTCACCCTGGAATCATGACCCGTCGAGGGGTCAGAGGTACGGTGCGAACCGCTCCAGCAACTCGGGGGCCGGTTCCGTGGCCGCGTCGTAGGCCGCCTCGCCGGCTTCCTTGACGACCAGGCGCAGGGCGAGCACGCCGCCACCTTCTGGCGACTGCAACGCGAAGACGCCGCCCTCGAACGTGTACTCGCCGTCCAGGAGCACGTCGCCGCTCGCCACGTCGAGGAGCACCCGCTCGGACTGGAAGCGCGGGTTGCTGCCCGTGACGCCACCGGCGAAGACGGCGACCTGACCGGCCGCGTGATAGGTGAGCTCGGCAGCGTTCACGGTCAGGGCCTCACGGGTGAGGCTCAGACCCCCGGTGGCCGTGAGCACGCCAGCCACCAGGTCTATGCGCAGCTCCTCGGCGTCGACCTCCCCGAAGGTGCCGGCCACGCGGACGCCCCAGGCCTCCACGTACACCCCGGCGAGGTAGACGATCCGCTGCGCCTCGAGCGCGACGCCCGTGTCCTGGTCGACGATGCTGCCCCCGTCGGGGAGGGTCGTGATCCCGGTGGTCATGTCGTACTGCTGGGCGCCGGCGGGCGTGACGGTAAGGGCCGCGAACGGGGCCGCGGCCACCGCCGTGGCGACGAGCATGGCCGCGAGGACCGCGGACAGTGCATGGGCGAGCTTGCGTGGGGAGGATCGAAGCGCTCGCATGCCGGAGTCTACAGATCGACCCATTAGAAGCCCGCTCCAGCGCCTTAAGGGAGCGTTCACACGCCGGCCGACCGTTCACGCAGGCGCCACGTCGGCCAAGCCGAGCCAGCGGGATCGACGCCCAGCCCCGGGCGACGGAACCGACCGAACGACCGCGCACTTCGGGGCTCCGCGCACCATGTGGGACTCAACTTAGGTTGAGCGATAACCTTCGTTAAGCGTGGCTCGAAGCGAAGGTTAGCGAACAACCTTGGTTCACGACCAAGGCTCATTAGGAGGACCTCGGCGCTCACCGGCCAGGACGGCCGACGAGCAGCGCCGCGACCGGCCACACCACTAACCCATGCCCGCGCCAGCCAAGGCGGGCTCCCAGTGACGCCCCAATCCGCCCCATCAAGCCCTCGCCGTCCACAACGGCAAGCAAGCGGCGGAACGGCCGCCGCCGCGGCCCCAAGCCCGCCGGGCCGGCGGTGCGGCCATCAGGCGTCGGGGCCGAGCGTCAGGACGTACGCGTCATCGAACGGTCGCTCGGCCAGCAGCTCCAGGCCGGCGGCGAGCGGGGTGGTCATGACCTCGTCGACCATCCGGGCGAGGCTCTGGTACTCGCCGAGCGTCTGGTACGTGGCCGCGAACGACATGAGCCTGCCCATCGGCGTCTCGGCGCGCATCGTCAGGCTCGTGGCCGTGCGCAACTGCGCCCTGCGCCATTCGGCGTCGCTTACGCCTGCGTCCTGCGCCTCGCCCAGCACGCGCAGGTAGCTCGCGATGACCTCCTCGGCGCGCTCAGGGGCGGTGCTCAGGTAGCCGACGAAGGCGCCCGCGCCCTCGCTCGCCTCATGGCCGAGCGACGCGTTGTCGGCCAGCCCCTTGTCGACGAGCTCCCAGTAGAGCCGGCTCCCGTCGCCCGCGCCGATGACGCTGGCGAGGAGCCCAGCCGCGTAGCGGGCCTTCGTCGTCTCGGCGGGCACGCCGGGGGCGTAGAAGGCTGCGTGCAGGCGCTTCAAGGAGGCGTCGGTCAGCCGCTCGCGGCCGCTCGCGGGTACCGCGGGAGGGCGGTCGCGGGTGGCGTCGAACGCCGGCCACGTGCCGGCGCGCTCGCCGACCTGCTCGAGCACGGCGTCCAGGTCGTAGTTGCCGGCGAGCGCGAGGATGACGTTACCGGGCAAGTAGCGGCGCTCGAAGTAGGCGAGCATCTGGTCGCGGGTGAGGGCCGTGATGCTCTCGCCCGAGCCCAGGACGCTGTTGCCGAGGGGGTGCGCGTTCCAGAAGCGCTCGTTGGCGTGCTCGAAGAGCCGGCGGCTGGGGCGGTCCTGGTACATGGCGATCTCTTCCAGGATCACCTTCTTCTCCATGTCGAAGTCCGCCTGGCGCAGGCTGGGCCGCATGAGCTCGGTCAGTACGTCGAGCAGCGAGAGGGCGCGGCTCGCGACGACCGCGCCGTAGTAGACGGTGCGCTCCTCGCTGGTGAAGGCGTTGTAATCGGCGCCGAGCTCGTCGAAGGTGCGGTTTATGTCGTCCGGGGTGTAGGTCTCGTTGCCCTTGAAGAGCATGTGCTCGAGGAAGTGCGACACACCGGCCACCTCGGCCGTCTCGTCGCGCGAGCCGGTGTGCACGAGGTAGCCGATGGCCGTGCTGGCGGCCTGGGGGTTGTGCTCGCCGATGACGGTCAGCCCGTTGGCGAGGCGCACCTCGTCGAACCGCAGGTCGAGGCCCTTCACGCGGCCGGTCCCAACGTGACGACGGTCGGCTGCGGGACGGGGTTCGCCGCCAAGTAGCGGTTGACCTGGCTCAACGTCACTCCATCGATGCGGGCCGTGATCTCGGCGGCCGTCCGCGGTCGTCCGAAGAGCACGACGTCGTTGCTGAGGCGGCCCGCGGTGGCGCCGGAGGCCTCGCCCGCCATGACGATGCTGGAGAGGAGCCCGGTGCGCGCGCGCTCCAGCTCGGCGTCGGAGACGCCCTCCGCGAGGCGCGCCAGCTCGGCGAGGAAGACCTCGAGGGTCTCGCTCGCCCGCTCGGCGGTGGTGCCCGCGTACCCGAGCGTGTAACCGAAGCCGCGTAGGGCGCGGAAGAAAGCGCTCACGGAGTACACGAGGCCGCGCTTCTCGCGCACCTCCGTGAAGAGCCGCGCGCCCATGCTGCCCGAGAGGACCTCGAGGGCGAGGAGGTAGACGTACATGTCGTCCGTGCCCGGCGCCGGGCTCGGGAACGCGAGGCCTATCTGGACCTGGCTCGAATCGGCATCGACGTGGTGGCGGCCGACGGGCGCCACCCGGGCGGGCGGGACCGGCACGGTGCCGCCGCCCCAGGAGCCGAAGGCGGCGGTGACGGCCTCGACGAGGCTCTCCCACGTGCCACCGCCGGCGAGGCCGAGGACCGCGCCTTGCGGCCCTAAGCGCCGCGCGGCGTCCTGGCGCACGCCTTCCGGCGTGAGGGCGGTGAGACCCGCCTCCGTGCCGTAACCGCTGCGGCGTTGCGCGCTGGCGAAGAACTCGGCCTGCAGGGCCTCGAAGAGGCGCTGGGTCGGGGCGTCGTCCAGGGACGCGAGCTCCTGCAACGCGAGGTCACGCGCCGCCTCGAACTCGCCGTCCTGCAGACGCGGCTCCCTGACGGAGGCGGCCAGCAGGTCCAGCGCCGGCGCGGCCACGGACTCGAGGAAGCCGAAGGCCAGGTTGCTCGCCTCGCGCCCGCTCCCGCCGCCACGGCGCACGCCGAGGTCGAGGAGGGCGTCCGTGTAGGCTCGCGAGTCCAGGTCGCCGGCGCCGCGCTGCAACCACTCGTGCAGCACGTTGGCGGAGCCCTCCTGTCCTTCAGGGTCCGTCGTCGAGCCGAAGGGCAGCGACAGGGTCGCGCTCACCGTCGGCAGCCACGGCATGGGCGCGTAGACGACGCGCAGGCCGTTGGGGAGCGTCAACTCGTGAAGGGCGCCGATCGGCGCCGCAGTTAGCGACATGGGCGCAAGTATAGCCGTGGGCCTCGCGGCTCGGCGCTTCGGGTCTCACCACGCCGGACCTCGGCCCCGGTCTGGCGCTCAGGTTCGCTCGGCCCCGCCCCGGAGCCTGCGCAGCGCCCCCGTGAGGTCGCCGCTGCCTGCGAGGCTCGTGCCGACGAGCACGGCGTCCGCCAGGCCCGCCACCGAGGCGAGGTCGGCGTTGGTCGCGTAACCCGACTCCGCCACGCTCACGCCGGCGTAGCCCCGCTCGCGAGCGGCGGCGATCAGCTTCGGCGCCGTGCCGAGGTCGACGGCGAGCGTGGCCAGGTCGCGGTTGTTGACGCCGAGCACGCGCGCACCGGCCTCCAACGCCACCGCGAGCTCCCGGGCGTCGTGCACCTCGACGAGCGCCTCTAGCCCGAGCCCTTCCGCGTACCGCAGGTACTCGCCCGTGGCCTCCCCGAGGACGCTGACCATCAGGAGCACTGCGCTCGCCCGGGCCGCGACGGCCTCGCGCACCTGCTCGGGGTGCACGACGAACTCCTTGCGCAGCAGGGGCAGCGGCACGGCGACCGCGACGGCGCGGAGGTGCCCGAGGTCGCCGCCGAAGTGACGCGGCTCCGTGAGGACGCTCAGGGCCGCTGCCCCGCCGGCCAGGTACTCGCGCGCGGCGCGCACCGGGTCGAGCGGCGCGATGTGCCCTTGCGACGGGCTCGAACGCTTGATCTCAGCGATGAAGGCGAGGGGCGTGAGGCCGGCGGCCTCCGCCTCGCGCTTGGCGGCGAGGAGCGCCGCTGACAGCTTCGGGCGCGGGACGCCGCCCTCCGAGCGCTCCTCCGGAGCCTCCTCGCGAGGCGGCGAGGCGCGGTCCCGAGCCCCGACCCGGGGCGCCGCGGCATAGTCGGCCGCGCGTTCGCGGGCGATCCTGCCCAAGACGCCGGGGATGGCGGCGAGGTGCGGCTCCGTCAGCGGAGCCGGAGCCGCAACAGGTGGCGGTGCGGACGGACCGGCTCCAGCGCCATGCTCCCCGGTTCCGACATCGCGGCGTCCCGCCATCAGTAGGTCCTGAACTCCGGCGCGCCCGCGAGGCTCGGCGGGGTGGCCGACCAATCGACGTCCACCCTCTTCACCACCGCGTGCGCCGGCCCGACCCGGAGGTGCTTGAGGAGCACCATGAGGTCGCCGTAGCGCCCCTCCGCGACGATCTCGACGCGACCGTCCGCCAGGTTCTCCGCGTGCCCGCCGATGCCGAGCTCGGTCGCGTAGCGGCGCGCGAAGGCGCGGTAGCCGACCCCTTGCACGTCGCCCGACACGATGGCGGTGAAGCGGCACGGGTCCCCTTGCGCGGGCGTCTGCGTGGGCTTTTCCGTGCTGGGCGCCATGAGTGGGGGCATGTTACCCCGTGGCCCGTTCACTTTCGTGGTCGGCCGAAGGTCGACGCGCGCTTCGAGGCCGGTGGACTCCCCCGTGCCGACTAGGAACTCGACTAAAGGTAGTCGCTAACCTTCGCTAAGGACCGGCGTTAACCAAGGATATCGCTCAAATCTAGTTGAGATACTAGGAGAGCGTGGAGACCCTAGGGTGTGCCGTAGCCACCGGGGCGTTCTCACATCGTCGTGGTAGCGTGCGGCGCACGTGAAGCGCGTAGGGAACGGGGTTCCTGCCGCCCATAGCACCCCATCCCCGAGCTCCCCCCAAGAACGGGAACTAGCCGCCTGACGCGATGCCCCGCAGAACGCTGCTCACCGCCTTAATAGTCACCCTCGTGCTCGGGGCGGCGGCTCTGGCGCCTGGCATCGGCGCCGTGCGCGATGGTCTGCTGCGCTACCTGATTGCCGCGGCCGAGCGACAGGGTGTGAGCATCGCCTACTCCGCGAGCAGCGGCAACGCCTGGAGCGGCGTCACCCTCTACGACCTGCGCGTCGACGCCTTCGGCTCGCACCTCACCTTCGACCGGTTGCGCGTCGGCTACTTCCTGCCCGCCCTGCTGGGTGGCGAGCTGCCCCTCGACGCCGAGGTGGAGGGCGCCGCGGGTGAGATCGACCTGTCCGACCTGGACCTCGTCGCGAGCGGCGGCTCGGGGCCGACCGTCGGGTTCGCACCACGCGTGCGGCTCGGGCAGGTGCGCCTCATCGGCTCGACGGTGAGCGTCAAGCAGATCCCTTTCACCCTGCCGGACGTGACCATCTCCGACCTCACCCTGGAGAACGGCGCCGCCGGCCTGCTCATCGGCGGTGAGCTCGCCACCGCCGAGGGCGCCGCGCGCCTCAGCGGCACGCTCGACCCGAACACGCTGAACTTCACCGGCGTCGTCGAACGCGCCGACGTCACCCTCACCAAACACTGGTGGCCGGGTGCCGTCGGCGGCACCGTGACCGGCACGCTCGCCGTCGTCAACGGTCGGATCTCGGGCGACTTCGCCCTCGAGGGCGGCAGCGTCGCGGACCTCGGCATGACGGCCGAGGACGTCTCCGGCACGGTGAGCCTCCGCTACCCGGTCCTGACGGCCGACCTGCGCGGGCGCGGCATGGGCGGCGAGGTCAGGGCCTCCGGCACGGTCGACATCGGGGCGGAGCGCTTCGCCGTCACCGGCCAGGCGACCCCCTCGCTGGCGGCGGCCGTGGCCTGGCTGCTCCGCGGCCAGTTCGCGGGCGAGCTCCCCTTCGAGGTCGAGGGCGACACGACCATCGACCTGGCGGTGAGCGGGTGGAGGACCGTCGAGTTCACGGGAACGGCCCGCGCCGACGGAGCCGTCAACGGCCTGGCCGCCTCCGACATCGACGCGCGCTTCAGCCTCAAGGGCAAGGCCCTCGACGTCGACTCGACCATGACCCTGGCGGGCGGCCCGGTCTCCCTCACCGTGACCACAGGGGCGCGCGGCGAGCAGCTCCTGCGCGTGCGCGCGAACGACCTGGACCTGGGCACCTTCGAGTACGCCGGCCTCCGGCCGGGTGGCACGCTGCGGTCCGTGAGCGTCGACCTGCCCATGGGCGGCAACCCGCAAGGGCGGCTCGCGGCGGTGTGGGCGGGCAACGTCGCCGGGGCGGAGGTCGACCTCGCGCTCGACGGGCGCCTGGACCCGGACGGCTGGCAGGCGTTCGTGTCCGGCGGCGGCGAGCCCGGCATCGAGCTCTCCGGAGCCGTGGTGCTGGCGGACGGGCGGCTCGACGGCGGCCTCAACCTCCGGAACGTACACTTGGACCTCCTCGGCGCGCCCGTCGACCTCGCCCTGAGCGCCTCGGGCGCGCCGACCGACCTGGCCCTCCGGGCGGAGGTGAACGGACGCGAGCCGGTCACCCTTGCCCTGGCGGGGCTCGACCTGAGCGCGGCCGCCGGCGCCGCGCCCGTGGACCTACGCGGCTCGCTCACGTCCCGCTTGACGAGCGGCGCCTTGGGGCCGATCGAAGGGCGGTTCGGACCGGTTGCGCTCGAGGCCGCGGTCGGCACCGCCCCCTTGCGGGTGGAGGCCGACTTCACACTCGATCCCGTCGTAGTCGGGAGCAGGGCCACCACCGGAACCGACGCCCCGGCGAGTGGCAGCGCAGACGACGATCCGAGCCCGGCCAACCGGCCGACCTCGGACGTCCGCGCCACCCTCGCGGTCCCGACCGGCCACGCGACGTTCGCTAACGGCGTCCTCACCGCCAACGCCACCGTGGCCATCGCCGACGCGCTGGCAGGCCCACTGGCGCTGGACGTGGGCTCCCTGCCCGCGGACCTGAGCGCCGGGGGCGGCGGCTGGGCGCTGGCGCTCGGCGAGCCAGGCGGGCCTCTGACCCTGCGGCTCGGCTCCGACGAGCCTCTGAGCCTCGTGGTCACCGACCTGCCCACGCGCCTGGAGGGCAGCGAGCGCGAGGCGAACGTGAGCGCGAACCTGAACGAGACCGACGACGGCTACGCCTTCACGATGGTCGTGCCACGCGCGGCCGAGGCGGTCGGCGTCGCGCTCCCCCTGGACCTGACGTTGCACGGTCGGTTGGCGCCGGCGCGCGGCGCCGTCACGGCCACCGGCACCCTCGGCGAGCTGCCCCTAGCGGTCGACGTGGACTGGGCCGCTGCTAGGCGCGTGGCGGTCACCGCCGCCGGGCTGAACCTCGACTACTCGTTGGCCGGCGGCGCCTGGTCGGCCACGGGCGCCGCCGAGGTCGAGGCGTTGGCGCGCGCCCTCGGGTTCGGCGAGACGGGCGCAACTGGCACGGTGACGCTCGACATGCACGGCGAGGGCGGGTCCGGCGGAACGTTGTCGGGGCTGGTGGACGTGACGCTCCTGGAACCCCTGCCCGTGCGCCTGCGAGGCGTGGCTGCGGGCGACCGACTCGCCCTGACGTTGGAGGGCGACGCGGCCGGGCTGCCGGTGAGCGGCGCGGGGGCGCTGAGCCTGAGCCCGGCGGAAGGCGACGGACCGACCGGCGCCATGACCCTGGCGGTGGGCCCCCTGACGGGTATCACGGTCGACCTGTCCGGCGCCCGCGGCAGCGGCGAGCTGACGGACCTGGCGCTCGGCCCGGTGAGCGCCGCTCCCTTGGCATGGGCCCTCGACTTCTCGTGGAGCGAGCTGGCCGGTGGTCTGAGCCTCGGTGGCGAGCGCCTCGCCGTACGCAACGCCGGCGGGCAGTGGCGCCTCGCCGGAGCGCTCGCCGCGACAGCGACGTACGCGGGCACGGAGTACCGGGCCACCCTCACGCCCGGCGCCGTCGGCGAGACGACCGCGACCCTCTCCGAGGTCGCCGCGTTGCCGCTGAGCCTGACCGTCGTCAACACCGCCACCGGCGCCCGCCTAGCGGAGGCGAGCGGCACACCGGCCGACCTGACCGTCACCGTCGACGCCGCCGCGGCGGAGCTCGCCGCCATGCTTCCGGAGCAGTTCCGGCCGGACTGGCGCGTTACCGGAGAGGCCACCCTCGACCTCCTGAACGGCCCCCGCTACCGGGCGAGCATCGACCTCGTCCCGTCCGCCGCGCAGGAAGGCGAGGAGCCCCTCCGCGCCCGCCTCAGCGGCACCGGTGCACGCGCCGACCTGGTGCTCGAAGGGGCCGGGGTCTACGTCAGCAATGAGGTCGTGCGCGGCGCGGGCCGGCTCAGGCTGAGAGCGGACGACGCCGCGCTCGACCGCTACCTCCCCGCCGGGATGACGGGGACGCTCGGCGGCACGCTCGTGCTGGAACAGGGCCGGTGGCTCGGCGCCCTCACGGCGCAGCTCGCCGGCCCGCTGACGGCGACGGTCAAACTCACCGGGCAGGGCGAGGAGCTGCGCGTAGCGGCCGACGCCGCCGCCACCGGAGACGTACGCGCGAGCGCCTCGGGCACCTTGGCCCCTCGACTCGCCCTCACCGGCACGGCGAGCGCCCAGGACGGTCTGGCGACGGCCACGTTCACCTGGGGCGACGGCCTGAGAGGCGAGCTTCTCACGCGCCCCTTGGAGCTCGGAGACGCCGCGAGCCTGCCCGGCATGGCGTTCGACTTCGCTCTCGACCAGGCGACCGGCACCGTGACGCTGAGCGCGCGCGCGGGCGCGGCCGGCGCCCTCACCCTCACCCAGGGCGCCCTGGGCGGCCGGCTCGTCGTGAGCGCGCGGACGGCGGCCGGCCCCGTGACCGTGGAGCTCACGCCCAGCGGGACGCTGGCCGACGCGCGCGTCCAGGCGGCCGTGAGCGGCGCGCTCGAAGGTAGCGCGGAAGCCTCGCTCGCGGCCGGCGTGAGCACCGAGCTGCTCGTTCCCGCAACCAGTCTGGCGGCGGTGGAAGGGTTGGGCGTCGTCTCGTCGGTCATGTCGGAGCCCGCGCGGCTCGCGTTCACACTGGACCCTGGCGGTTCTTGGCGCGCCATGGCCGCAGCCGCCCTCGAGGCGGACGGGCTGCCAGGCGACCTCGAGCCGGCCGTCAACGCCGACCTGGACGGCCACGGCCTCGCCTACGCCGGGCGACTGACGCTGGCGAACGGCGGCGCCGAGATCGCCGCCGCGAGCGTGACCGGCGAGGCCGCCGACCTGCGGGCCGAGCTCGACCTCGGCGCCGTGGACTGGCGGGCGCTCGGCGCCGCCGTCGGCCTTGACCTCGAGGTTACGGGCGACGGGCGGGCGACCCTGACCACCCGGCCGTTCGCCACCGAGCTGGTCCTCGACCTGAACGCGCGGCTCGGCGACAACGTCCTGCGCCTGACCGGCTCCGCCCCCGACGACCTGCGTGTCGGCTTCCACGGCCCGGCCGGCGAGCTGGACGGCCTCTTGGCGTGGGAGCGCGCACCGGGGGCCCTCCCGGCCGCACACCTCTCGGGCACGTTCGCCGGCGCCCCCCTTGACCTCCGGGTGGCGGGCGACGGCGCGGGGGGAGGCACCCTAGCCGCCACTTACGGCGGAGCCTCGCTGAGCGCGCGGGTCGGCCAGGGCACCGGAACCGCCGAGCTCGCCGCGCCGACCGGCAGCCTCGCGCCCGTCGGGCTGCTCGCGAACGCGTCCGTGGCGTGGGGCGGCCAGGGCGTGGCGCTCACGGCGCTCGACGCCGCCGTGTCCGGGCTCCTGCCGGCCGACGACCTGCGCCTCACGCTCTCCGGTCCGGTGACGGCCGCCGGCGCCGGCCTCGGGGACGCTCTGCGGGAGGACCTCCCGGGCTTGGCGCTGACCGGCACGCTCGCCGCCGGGCCCGACCTCGAGCCGGCCACGCTCGCCGTCGGCCCGCACGAGCTCCGGCTCGCCTGGCGCGAGCTGACCGCCACGCTCGGCGCCTCGTCGTCCGACGGCCCGGCCGCGCTCCTCGACCTCCCGAGAGCCCGCCTGGCGTTGACGGGCTCAGCCACGGAGGCGGACGTCGCGGACCTGCTCTCGCTCTTCCCCGCCGCCTCCCGGGCCCTGGCAGACCTGCGGGTCGAGGTCACGTCCGCCGAGCTCGCCTGGACGCGTGCGACGGGCTTCGCCGGCGGCCTGACGGCCACCGCCGCCCACGCGGGCCTGCCCGAGGCCCGCGCCGAGCTCTCCGCGACCGGCGCCGGCGGGCTCTTCGCCCAGGCGACGCTCCGGCACGAGCGCGTGGCGGGTCCTGCGGCCGAGGCTCGGCTCGAGCTCTCGGCCGACCCGCTCGCGGACCCGAGCGTCGGCGGCACGCTCACGGCCCACGTGCCGCTGGCGGCGGTGGCGCCGCAGGTCGGCGGCTTCCTCGCCGAGCTGGGCGCCGACCTGCAGCTCGGCGGTACGTTGACAGCCCCGACGTTGGTGGGCACGGCCCGCCTGGCAGGCGACGTGGCGGCCTCCGGCCCGGTGACGTTCGCCGACGGGCGGCTCACGGTAAGGCTCGACGGGCCGGCGCTGCGCGCGCAGGGCGCGGCGACTCTCGGGGCCGACCCCACGTGGGGGGCCGACGTGGTGCTGACCGACCTCGACATCGGCGGCTGGCTCGGCCAGGTCCGCGAGCCGCGCCTGAGCCTCTCGGCGAGCGTGGACGACTCGGGCGTGACGGTGAGCGACCTGCGTCTGGCGGCGCCGCGCTCGCTCGTGACCGGCTCCGGCAGCCTCGGCTACGGCGCGGGCGGGCTGCGCCTCAACCTGAGCGCCGCCGTCGACCTCGCCGACATCGCCGTGAACGGCACCGAGCTCACCGGCACGTTGCGCGGACCGGTGGCGATCGCGGCGACCAGCCTCGACGACCTGGGCGGCGCGACCATCACGGCGGCCCTCGACGCCACGACGGTCGGCGCGGGCGGGCTCGGCGGGAGCGTAAGCGGCACTTTGTCGCTTGGCGGCTCGCTCGCGGACCCGGCCCTCAACGCGGACCTGCGAGGCGACGGCCGCGTGCGCGGCACGCTCACCGCCAGCGCGCGCCCCGCCGCCGGCGAGGTGCAGCTCGCGAGCGATCTCACGTTCGGCCAACTCGCCACCGACCTGCGCGCCAGCCTCGGCGGCGGCGAGGCGCGGGTATCCGGCTCTGCACGCTGGGGCGAGGCCGTGCTCCTGCTCTCCGACGTCGAGGAGGGCGGCGAGGGCGCGGTCCGCATGACGGGCGCCGGGCGCTTGAGCGGCTGGACGGCCAGCGTGGCCTCCAACCTCGGCTGGGCGCGCCTCGAGGGCGACCTGGCTACCGTCCAAGCGAACCTGACCGGCGCCCTCCGGCTGCGCCTCTCCGGCGACGGCGCCGGTCCGTGGCTGCAGGGGACGGTCGCGGGCGCGTCGGTGGCAGGCGTCGCGCTCGGCGACCTGACCGCCTCTTCCGAGGCGCCCCTAGGCACGATCTCGGTGACGAGCGACCACCTCGCGGGCGAGTTCGACGTCGGCACCGGGCGCTGGAGCGCCGAGCTGACGGAGCTCACGGTGGCCGCGGACACGCGGCTGTCCGCTAGCGGGAGCGGGACGCTGCAGGGCGGGGCGCTCACGGCGCGGCTCTCGGGCCCGCAGCTCGAGCTCGAGGCTCGCCTCGCGAGCGCCGTCGGCGCCATCGAGGCGAGCTTGAGCGGGCAGGCGTTCGGCGGCGGACTGGAGCTGAGCGCCGCGCGCGCCGCAGCCTCGCAGTCGTGGAACGGCACGGCCGGTTACTCGGGAGGAACGCTCGGGGGCTTCACGCTGGACGCCACCGGCACCGTCCAGGGCGAGGGGGCGCTGCCCCAGCTGGTCCTTCTCACGCACGCCGTCGGCCCCCTCACGCTGGACGGTCGCATGGCCGTCTCCACCGCCGGCGTGACCCTCGACCAGTTCGTCGCGGGCGGTCCGCTCACGCAAGGCGTGCGCGTGCAGGGCCGGGTCTACCCCGACACCGACTTGACGCTCGCCACGCTCCTCGAGGCGCCTCGCCCCGGCGCCACGGCCTCCCTGCCGACGAGCTCGCAGGTCAGGCTTCGCACCGTGCTCGGCGCCGGCCTCACGGCGGCGGGAACTGCGCGCCTCGAGCTCGGACCCGCCAGGGTGACGCTGGGGGGCCACGACTCGGCTCCCGTGCTCGCCGCGCAGGTCGTCGGACTGCCAGGGTTGCGCGCCCAGACCGAGCTGCGCGCCAACGACCTCATCCAACTCGTCACGGGCGTGGTGGCGCACGGGCTCGAGCTGACGGGCACGGACGACGTGACCGGCTCGCTGCGTATCGACCTCACACCCGAACCGAGCGTCACCCTCCAAGGCCTGAGCGCAGCGGTCGCCGGCCTGGACGTGAGCGCCGACGGCACCGTCGCCGTCGGGAACGCAGACATGCGCGCAGAGGTCGTCTTCCGCACGGACCTGCAGCTCATGGGCGGCGAGGGCGACGACCCCGGCGAGTACCGCCTCCCCGTCGCCGTCACGGCCAGCGGCGGCCGGTGGCGCCTCGAGTACGACGGGCCGCTCGGGCTCCTGCACGGCACGTACGACCAGGCCGGCGGCGCTGTCGGCCTGGACGCCGACCTGCGGATCGGCGGCGGTCGCGTGAGCTCGCGCCTGGAGCACTCGGACGGCGAGCTGCGCGGCAACGTCCAGGTGGACGGGGTCCACCTCGCACCTGCGGGCCTCGGGGCCGTCTCCCTGGCCGTCGACAGCACCGTGGCGGACGGGCGGATCGGTGGGAGCGTCGTCCTGGAAGGCGAGGCAGGGCGCCTGACGCTCACCGGGTCGTGGGGGCTGGCCGGCATCCTCCCCGAGAGCGTCGTGACCGGCGCGCCGAGGGGCGGCCGCCTCGAAGCGCGCCTCAGGACCCTCGAGCTCTCCAAGCTGCCGGTCGTCGCGGCGCGCGCGCCTTACCTGACGGGTGCGCTCACGGGCGTCGTGCAGCTGCGCGACGAGTTCGTGTTCGGCCAGCTCGTGAGCCCGGAGATCTCGGCCGCCGGCAGCACCTCGCGCCTGGAGCTGGACCTGAGCGGCTCCCTCTCCTCGCTGGACGCGAGCCTGCGGCTGAAGGGCGCCACGGTCTCGGCCAACCTGACCGGCAACCGCCTGAGCGGCCTCGGTCGCTTCGAGCGCTTCCCCGCGCAGTTCCTCGCGCAGGCCGTTGTGGGTCCGAGCGACGTGACCGCCGACACGACGGGCGTCGTGCGCTTCGAGCTCCCCTTCGCCGACCTGGGGAGCAGTTACTTGCGCCTCGCCACGGAGGAGGTCCGCCTCGAGCGCGCCGGCGTGCCGACGATCGGCAACCTCACGCTCGCGTTCGACGCGGGCAAGCTGGTCGTGGAGCGCGCCGACTTCGCCGGGCTCGGCAGCTGGGAGGCCCACGGGGAGCTCTCGCTCGACCGCTTCGACTTCCACCTCTCGGCCGATGACGCCGATTTCACGCCGCTCCTCGGGATCGTGCCGAGCCTCGCGCGCATCGGCGCCGGCGCCACCGGCACGTTCACCCTGGACGTCTCGGGCGACGCCGCCGCGCCGCAGGCGCGCTTCGCGAGCCCCGGGTTGGACGTCGCCCTGGCCGGCAGCCGCTACCGGCTGGCCGACACGGAGATCGAACTGGCGGGGGCGAACCTGAGCGTGGTCGCGCTGCTGAGCGGCGTCTCGCCGCTCGAGGGCGCGCTGAGCGTCGCCGGCGACGCGCGCCTCACGCTCGCGCCACTCGCGTTGACGGACGTCGCCATCGGTTTCGACGGCAGCCTCGACCTGCTCAACTTCGGCGTCGTTCAGGACCTGAGCGGCGAGCTCACCAAGGGCGCCGCCGGCGAGCTGCGTCTGGACGCCACCGGGCGCATGGGCGCCGGCGAGCTGGCGCTGACCGGCAGCTTGCTCCCCCTGGAGCTGAGCGCGCGTGGCACCGGCCTGACCGTCGCCTTCCCCGCCCTGCTCGTTGCTCGAGCGCTCGTCGACGCCGACCTGACCCTCGTTGGCGAGGCAGGCGGGGTCGCGCTGGGCGGAGCGGTCGTGGCCTCGGAGATCATCGTCGATCCGGGCGCCCGCGGCCCGGCCCCGGCCCCCGCCGGCGGCGGGCCGGCCGCCCAGACCCGGCCGGCCGGCGGCTCCGAGCCCGCGTCCGTCCTGCGCTTCGCCGACCTCGCCATCCGGGCGCCCCAGCGCGTGCTCCTCTCCACCAACCTCGGCTCGGGCGAGGCGGCGCTCGACCTCGTGCTGAGCGGCAACGCCGCCGACCCGAAGCTGACCGGCACCGCCCACGCGCTGCGCGGCAACCTGCGCTTCTCCGGCCGCGACTTCACGATCGACCGCGCCGTTGCCACGTTCAACCGGAGCGGGGGCGTCTACCCCGAGCTGGACGTCGCCGCGCACACGGAGTTCGACAAGTCGCGCGTCTTGAGCGCCGACAACCGGGTGTCGTTCGCGGCGCCGCGGGAGGGCCAGACGTTCGTCGTGGAGCTGGCGTTCACGGGCCAGATGGTCGCGGCGCCCGGTGAGGAGGGGGGCTTCCGCTTCGACCTGCAGCCGCGCGTGGCGTCCGACGCCCGCATCGACATCGAGGGCGAGGGCGTGCGGTCGTTCACGGACGCCGAGCTGATGTCGCTCATCACGCTGGGGCGGTTCGAGCTGAACTCCGGCATCGTCGCGACCGGCGGCCTCGGCCAGGCCGTCGCCCAGGGCGCGCTCGACACGGCCATCGACCTCTTCGTGATAAGCGAGCTGTCCAACGCGCTCAAGGAAGCGCTCGGACTGGATGTCGTCGAGATCAGGACGTCGGCCATCTCGAGCCTGATCGACGACGCCGCGCACCCCTTCGGCGTCTCGCTCCGCCTCGGCGGCTACCTGAACCCCGAGCTCTTCGCGAGCTACCGCATCGGCACCTACGACGGCACGGACGGGGCCTACTCCCTCACGAACGAGGTGATGCTCTCCTACGGCCTCGGGCCGCTCGACCTCGACGTCACGGCCCGCGTCGACCTCCCGACGGCCGGGATGAACGAGTCGGCGCGGCCGGAGATCGGCGTGGCGCTCTCGTACTCCTTCGGACCGACGTTCGGGGTCGACACGGGCGTGGTGCTCTCCACGCAGCGCAGCGCGTTCCAGGTCGGCCTGACGTTGCGATGGTGAGGCCCGTATACCAGTAGGGCCCGGGCGCGGTCTGGCCCAGTGGGCGCCGCTGGTATAAGTGGCGGGTGGCCAACCCGCCTCAAGGACCGCGGGACGCCGCACTAGCCCCTCATTCGACCCGCGGAGGTACAGCTCCCATGACCGACGATCCTCGAGGCGTGCATGACCTACCCAGCCCATGGCGGGACAGCCGCTTCGGCCTTACCCTCGGCGCCGGCGCCAAGGTGAGGCACAACCTGAACGTTCCAGAGCTCGTGGAGGAGGCCCTCGTACGCGGCGAGGCGCAACTGGCCAGCACGGGCGCGCTCGTGTCCGACACGGGCCAGTTCACGGGCCGCTCCCCCAAGGACAAGTACATCGTCGTCAACGCCGGTAGCGAGGGCGTCGCGTGGGGCGACGTCAACCAGCCCGTCGACCAGGCGCACTTCGATCGACTGCTGGAGGACATGAACGACCACCTGGTCGGCAAGGACCTCTTCGTCCAGGACCTGTCCGCCTGCGCCGACCCGGCCTACGCGACGAAGGTGCGCGTCGTAGCCGAGTACGCGTGGCACGGCTTGTTCGCCACGAACCTGTTCCGCGAACCCGTCGCGCCGCGCCAGGAGCCCGACTGGGTCGTCCTCGACCTGCCGAGCTTCAAGGCCGACCCCGCGCGGCACGGCTGCCGCAGTACCACCGCGATCATGCTCGACTTCGAGCGCCGCCTCGCGCTCGTCGCCAACACGGAGTACGCGGGCGAGATCAAGAAGGGGCTCTTCACCGCGCTCAACCTCGAGCTGCCCCGCCAGGACGTCTTTCCCATGCACTGCTCCGCCAACGAGGGCCAGGGCGGCGAGGTCACGCTTTTCTTCGGCCTCTCGGGCACCGGCAAGACGACGCTCTCCACGGACCCCGCGCGCCGCCTCATCGGCGACGACGAGCACGGCTGGTCGCGCACCGGCGTCTTCAACTTCGAGGGCGGCTGCTACGCCAAGGTCGTCAACCTCACCGAGGCGGCCGAGCCCGACATCTACGCCGCCAGCACGCGCTTCGGCACGGTGCTGGAGAACGTCAAGCTCGACAGCGCGCGCGAGCCCGACTACGCCGATACGTCCAAGACGGAGAACACGCGCGCGGCCTACCCCATCTCGTTCGTCGCCAACGCCTCCCCCACCGGCGTCGGCGGCCACCCGCGGGACATCGTCTTCCTGAGCGCCGATGCGTTCGGGGTCCTGCCGCCGCTCGCGCGCCTCACGGTCCCCCAGGCGCTCTACTACTTCCTCAACGGCTACACGGCCAAGCTGGCCGGCACGGAGCGCGGCGTCACGGAGCCCGTCGCCACGTTCAGCACCTGCTTCGGCGCTCCGTTCATGCCGCTCTCGCCGCTGGAACACGCCGAGATGCTGCGGAGCCGCCTGGCCGCGCACGCCCCGCGCGTATGGATGGTCAACACGGGCTGGACGGGTGGCGGCTTCGGGGTCGGCAAGCGGATCTCGCTGCGTTACACGCGCGCCATGCTCGCCGCGGCCCTGTCCGGCGCGCTCGACGGCGTCGAGACGATCGAGGACGCGGTCTTCGGACTGCACGTTCCGCGGCACGTGCCTAACGTCCCGGACGCCCTCCTAACCCCACGCGGCACGTGGGCGGACCCCGCCGCTTACGACGCGGAGGCGCGGCGCCTGGCCGGCATGTTCAGGAAGAACTTCGAGCGCTTCACGGCCGACGTGGCGCCCGACGTGGCGGCGGCGGGGCCGCAGGGTTGAGTGCGGAGCGGCCCGGCCCCGGGGCCCCCGGGCGCGGCGGCCCCCCCACCCCAACTCA